>JBNMOX010000111.1:0-5712 GCA_051275835.1 Patiriisocius sp. | reverse complement strand
TAGTACCATTTTTGAAGATGATGCTAGCTCTATTTCAAACTACACAACCAATGGATGGGCAACTACAACACAAACCTTTGTTTCTTCACCAAGCAGTATTACAGAATCCCCTAACGGAAATTACCCTGCAAATTCAAACAAAGCTATTGAATTAAACAACACGATAGATTTATCTGGCGTTGTTGGTGCCAATGTAACTTTTTGGACTAAATTTGACATAGAAAACAACTTCGATTATGCACGTTTTCAAATTTCAATAGATGGTGGAAATAATTGGATATCACAATGTGGATTGTACACAAACGCTGGAAGTTCAAACCAAGCAGAAGGACAACCATTATATGACGGAACTCAAAATGACTGGGTTTTGGAACAAATAGATTTAAGTGATTACATTGGAGAAACGATCTCAGCAAGATTTACGTTCAGAGCCGATAATTTTTCTGAAGCGGATGGCTTTTATTTTGATGACTTAACATTTAACAAAGTTGAGGAGAATGTTCTTGCCCTTGAAGATATACAACAAAATCAATTTGGCATCTATCCTAATCCTGTAAAAGATATATTACATATCACAACCGCTTTAAATAACTACAGCGCTGATATTTATTCTATTCAAGGACAACTAATTAAAACCAATGCAAACTCTGGAAATCAGTCTTTAGATTATAGCGATTTAGCTTCTGGTATTTATATTTTAAAACTAACAGGTGAAGGAACAGCCCAAACCTTCAAAATTATTAAGGAATAAAATTTTAATTACATAATTTCAAAATGCCATAGCAGTATCTGTTGTGGCATTTTTTATGCTTTCAATTAAAGGGTTGTAGCCATAAAAAACGAATAATTTTCCCTATTTTGTACTACAACAAATTATAATGAAATATGACAGAAGTAAAAAGACTTTTTGATTTTCCATATTATCAATTAGAAAATTATCCCCAAGAGGCTTCATTGGTTAGTAAAGTAAATGGAACCTGGATTAAAACATCTACCCAAGAATATGTAGATAAAGCAAATGCTATAAGTCGTGGTTTAATTAAACTAGGGGTTCAACCCAATGATAAAATAGCCATCATCGCTATGACCAATAGAACGGAATGGAATATTTGTGACATTGGTATTTTACAAACAGGGGCCCAAGATGTACCCATTTACCCTACTATTTCTGAACAAGATTATGAGTATGTACTCAACCACTCAGAATCTAGCTATGTATTTGTTTCTTGTGCAGAAGTACTAGAAAAAATTAATAAAATAAAAGGAAATGTTCCTAGCCTAAAAGGAGTTTATAGTTTTGAAACCATTGATGGTTGTAACAGCTGGCAGGAAGTATTAAGCCTTGGAAACGAAAACGAAGACCTACAAGAAGAAGTGCAAAAACGCATGGACGCTGTACATGAAGATGATTTAGCCACGCTTATATACACCTCCGGAACTACCGGAAGACCTAAAGGAGTGATGTTAAGTCATAAAAATATTGCTAGTAACGCGAAACACAGTAAAGGTAGATTGCCTATTGAAATGGGGAAATCTAAAGCATTAAGTTTTCTTCCAGTTTGCCATATTTATGAGCGTATGCTACTCTATATGTATCAATACTGTGGTGTAAGTATACACTTTGCTGAAAGTCTTGAAACCATTAGCGATAACCTTAAAGAAATAAACCCAGAAGTAATGACGGCTGTGCCGCGTTTATTAGAAAAAGTATACGATAAAATTATTGCCAAAGGCGCAGATTTAACTGGAGTTAAAAAGAACCTTTTCTTTTGGGCAGTTGATTTAGGTTTACAATGGGAACCTTATGGCCAAAATGGATGGTTTTATGAAACAAAACTAAAAATAGCGCGTAAACTTATTTTCAGTAAGTGGCAAGAAGCTCTTGGTGGAAACCTAGTAGCCATTGCATCGGGTTCGGCAGCTTTACAACCTAGACTAGCTAGAGTTTTTAACGCAGCAGGATGTCCTGTATTTGAAGGATATGGACTTACCGAAACCTCTCCCGTAGTCACTGTAAATGATATGCGTAATGGTGGATTTAGAATTGGTACCGTTGGAAAAGTATTACCAGACACCGAAGTTAAAATTGCTGAAGATGGAGAAATATTAATCAAAGGACCACAAGTAATGCAAGGCTATTATAAAGATCCTGAACAAAGTGCAGAAGTACTTAAAAATGGATACTTCCATACAGGTGATATTGGAGAAGTAGATAGTGACGGGTTCTTAAAAATTACAGATCGTAAAAAATCTATGTTCAAAACCAGTGGTGGAAAATATGTAGCCCCACAATTAGTTGAAAATGCAATGAAGCAATCTCCATTTATTGAACAAATTTTGGTCGTTGGAGATGGTGAAAAAATGCCAGCTGCATTGATACAACCCAATTGGGAATGGATACACGATTGGAACAAACGAAAAGGTAAGGATATTTCTGAAGATACTGCGATTGCGTGTCAGGATGAACAACTTATAAAACGTATTCAAAAAGAAGTAGACAAATACAATGAACGTTTTGGAAAATGGGAAAAAATAAAAACCTTTCAACTTACCCCAGATGTTTGGAGTATAGAAGGTGGACATCTTACACCTACTATGAAAGCAAAGCGTAAAGTGATTAAGGAAATATACAAAGACTTGTATGAGAAGCTCTACGGGCGCGCTTAATACATGTACATGTTTGTATACTAAAATCACGCTATCTAGATAGCGTGATTTTTTTTTCAGAAACCTTAGAATTTTAAAATAAAGATCCAAATCATAAAAAAATCCCCCTAGTCAATGAAAAAAATATCAAAAAAAAAAAACAAGTCACTTACACGATACCTAGTAGGAGGTTTATTGATGGCTGCAATAGCAATTACCTTTTTTTTCTTACAAGAAAAACCTAAATCACCCCAAGAATTATTTGCAAGTAACTTCGTACTTTCCAAAAACATAATAGAACCCATTAACAAAAGTGAGGAGGACCTTAATATTAAAGAACTAGCATTTTACAATTATGAAAAGGGTTATTTTCAAAAAGCAATCATGCAAATGGAGGTTATGTTTGCAAATAGTAACGAAGGATATTATCTGTTTTATAAAGCTAATGCCTTATTAAAACTTCAAAAATATGAGGAGGCAATTAGAACCTTAAAAACACATCAAATATATAACGATGAATTTCTAGAGCAATCAAAATGGTATATGGCATTAGCCTATTTAAAAACAAATAACATTTCAGAAAGTAAAAAAATCCTTGAAGATCTGGTAATTCAAAAAGGATACAATTACAAGAAAGCAAAACGTATTTTGGGAAGTCTCTAAAAGAAATTGAAAAAAAAAGGAAGCTTTAAAACAGCAAAATTCTATAGTTGACACCTTTGTCTTGTAACATTTTGCTACATTTGTTTACTAACCTTACGAACCAATAAAAAAACAAAACATGTCTACTTCAAACGTTACAGTAAAACAAAGCTCCATACAATACGGACTTGTATTAGGAGGAATTTTAGCGCTTTTCACTATTTTAATGTATGCGCTTAACCAAGAATTATTCCTTGAATGGTGGATTGGTATTATTACCATTCTTATTGTTATTGGTACAGGTATTGTTGCCACAGCAAAAGCAAAAGGTTTACTAGGTGGATTTATGACTTTTAAGGAGGCTTTTTCGGCATATTTTATAACAATTGCTGTAGGACTTTTAATTAGTACCGTTGTAGGTATTCTTCTTTTTACTTTTATTGATCCAGATTTGGCTACCTATCTTAATGAACAATCTGTAGAAGTTACCCGTGCATTTATGGAGCGATTTAATACTCCAGAAGCAGATATAGAAGAGGCACTTAATAAAATGAGAGAAACAGATAACTTCTCCATTGGAAACCAAGGAAAATCTTATATCTATGGATTAGTTTTCCAAGCTGTTATTGGCTTACTTATTGCATTAATATTCAAAAGAAAAGATCCAAACGCCATAGACTAATTTATGAATATCTCTGTAGTTATACCCCTTCTCAATGAAGAGGAATCTATTAAAGAATTATACCATTGGATTGCAAAGGTCATGCAATCCAATGGTTTTTTATACGAAGTTATCTTTATAGATGATGGATCTACAGATACTTCATGGTCTATTATTGATGTGCTGCATGCAGCACATCCAGAAGTTAAAGCCATACAGTTTTTAAGAAACTATGGTAAATCTCAAGCCTTGCACGCAGGCTTTGCCATGGCACAAGGAGCTGTCATTATCACCATGGATGCTGATTTGCAAGACAATCCAGAAGAAATACCTGCCCTGTATGAAATGATTACACAGCAAGGGTACGACTTAGTATCGGGCTGGAAAAAAGTAAGATACGACTCCAAAATAGCCAAAAATTTTCCTTCCAAAATATTTAATTGGGCCGCTAGGAAAACCTCTGGTGTATCACTAAATGACTTTAATTGTGGATTAAAGGCCTATCATAAAGATGTTGTAAAGAACATAGAGGTTACAGGAGAAATGCATCGTTATATTCCTGTATTAGCTAGTAACGCAGGCTTTACAAACATTGGTGAAAAAGTAGTACAACATCAAGCCCGTAAATATGGTAGCACAAAATTTGGTGCAGAACGTTTTATACGTGGTTTCTTAGACCTCATTACTATTTGGTTTTTATCAAAATTTGGCAAACGCCCTATGCACTTATTTGGCGCCTGGGGAGCTATTATGCTTTTTGTTGGCTTTTTGTTTGCGCTATATCTTGGCATTGACAAATTGTTTATCCATACATCAGGAAGACTTATTACAGATAGACCTCAATTTTATATTGCCTTAACCGCTATGGTGTTAGGTACCCAATTATTTCTCGCTGGGTTCTTAGGAGAATTAATTTTAGGAACCAAAAAAGGGAATAGCAACTATACCATCAAGACAACACTATAGTTTTTGAAATTTTAAACAAGTCCTAAAATTTCGGTGTATCATATTTGTAAATAATCAAAGACCAATATTTTTATAAAATTGGCTATTTTTGCAATAAAAAAAAGCACAAATGATGAACATAGACCCAAAAATATTAGACCGTATAAATGTTTGGCTCACTCCTACTTTTGATCTAGATATACAGCAAGAATTAAAAGAAATGATCGCCAACGATTCAGAAGGGTTGGATGATAGTTTCTATAAAAATCTAGCTTTTGGCACAGGAGGTATGCGTGGTATTATGGGTGTTGGTGACAACAGAATTAACAAATATACCCTAGGTAAAAACACACAAGGAATAAGTAATTATCTCAAGAAGTGTTTTCCTTCTGAAGTCTTAAAAGTTGCCATTGCTTTTGATTGCAGACATAACAGTAAAGAACTGGCTCAAGTAGTAGCAAATGTATTTTCTGCCAATGGCATTGAAGTATTTTTGTTTAGTGACTTACGTCCTACTCCAGAATTATCCTTTGCGGTAAAACATCTAGGATGCCATTGTGGTATTGTATTAACAGCTTCTCATAATCCACCAGAATATAATGGCTATAAAGTATATTGGCAAGATGGAGGGCAATTGGTACCACCGCAAGACGCAGCCATCATTTCTGAAATAAATAGTGTAGCATATAGTGATATCCAATTTAAAGCCAATAATGCAATTATTACAGAAATAGACAAAGAAGTAGATGATGCCTTTGCAGAAGCATCAATAATGAATGGAAGCTATAACACGCCTGCAATAGCAAAAGAGAACCTAA
>JBNMOX010000110.1:0-5746 GCA_051275835.1 Patiriisocius sp. | reverse complement strand
TCAAATGCTTTTTTATACAAGGGTAACACTGCTTCAAAAGGCTCTCTAGATAATTGATACAAAGCTTCTTGCCCTATATAATCATTGGGGAATGTGAGTGCAGTTTCTAAAAATATCTTTTTATCCAAAAAGGCTATTGGCGCCATGGAAGCAAGCTCAAAATAAGATATCATAAAAGGAGATTGCACCAAGGATTTATAGGCTTGTGTTGATTTAAATGCAGTTTGTTGCAGCCAGTCTTTTTCCCAAGCAGAAATATCTATTGTAGTATGCCCTTTCACTTCATTTACAAAATCATCTGTTGTTACATTTTTAAATTGATACCTGTGTAGATAGCTTTTAATTACCTCCCTAAAAGCATCGTCTCCAATGCGCTCTCTTAATATATGCAATGCCCAAGCTCCTTTTTCATAAAAGGTTAAGGAAGAGGCTTTAGGGTCTAATAGAGACTGTCCTTTTCCTTGGTCGCTCACGTCCATCAAAGTATTGGCAGACTGAAACAACTTCCAGTAATAATATGCATCTCCAAAAATTTCTCGTTCGGCCAGTAGAGCATAATAGGTCGCAAAGCCCTCATGCAACCAATGGTGGGTTCCCGAGGTCTCTGTGACCAAATTACCAAACCACTGGTGGGCCAGTTCATGAGCATTTACATTCACGTAATTTCGGTCTATAAACCCTATGCTGTCTACTACAAATGCTTGAGAAAATAAGGTAGCACCTGTATTTTCCATCCCTGCATATAAAAAATCTCGTACGGGTACTTGTTTATAGGTTTGCCAAGGATAATCTACTCCAATTTCTGTTTCCAAAAAATCAAATATTTCCTTGGTATAGCGATATGTAGACTCAATTTTCGATGCATCTTGTCGCGCAATGTATAGTTCTAATGGAATTCCAGTGGCAGAAAATAAAGTAGTAGATGTGAAATTTCCGACGGCAAATGCCACCAAATAACTAGACATAGGCTGTTCCATATCAAAAAACCAACCGGTGTAGCCTTCGCTATCGCCCTTATTTTTAAGCCTTCCATTACTTACAACAGTTTTATCTTCTGGAACCAACACCGCAAGATCAAACTCAATTTTATCATTCATATCATCCAAACTTGGGAGCCAGTGTGACGTGTTTTTTCCTTGTCCCTGTGTCCAAATTTGATCTCCAACAAAGTATAATGCTTTCTTAGGAATTGCGCTATACTCAAACTGTATGCTATATTCATAACCCGCTTCAAAGTCACCATGCAACCAGATTTTATCTTCTGCAAAATGCACTTCAATGTTGCCATCACTTGTAGACTCTGGGTTTTGAGGTTCCATAGCAATGCCGTCTAGATACACTTTACTTGTATCTTCAAGCATGCTAAACGTAACAGTAACACTGCCCTGTATCTGTTTTTGAGAAACATTGGGTGTTACGACTGCTGAAATACGAGTAAAATCAACAACCTCTGTCTGTTGGGGGAAAGTAAGTAATGGAAAAAGTAAAAAAAGAAGATATTTCATAAAAGGATACTAGCAAATGTGTTGCCAAATTAAGTAAATTCGTTGTATGAATCCTAACTTTTTACAAACACCCATAGAATACCTCAAAGGCGTAGGTCCAAACAGGGCAGATTTGTTAAAAAAAGAATTAGGCATTTTCACCTTTCAAGATTTATTGAACCTCTTCCCAAACAGATACTTAGACCGCACCAAATACTATAAGATACAAGAACTGCAACGTACTAGTGCAGATGTGCAAGTAATAGGAAAAATTACCCACTTAAAAACAGTGGATCAAAAGCGTGGGAAACGTTTGGTCGCGACCTATAAGGACGCAAACGGGATGATGGAGTTAGTCTGGTTTCGGGGGCATAAATGGATTAAAGAAAACTTAAAACTTAATGAAACATATGTAGCCTTTGGGAAAACAAACTGGTATAATGGTACTTTTTCTATGCCACATCCAGAATTAGAAGTCCTTAAAGAACACCAAAGTAAACTTCGCTCTGCACTTCAACCCATCTATCCCTCTACAGAAAAATTAGGCAATAGCGGTATTACCAATAGAGTTATCAATGGTTTGATGGAACAACTATTTTCAGAACTCAAAAATTCGTTTGTAGAAACACTTTCTCCAAACATTCTTGAGTCTTTGCAATTGGTTTCAAAAAGCAAGGCAATATGTAATATTCATTTTCCAGAAAATGGTGAAGAATTGGCCAGGGCAACCTATCGTTTAAAATTTGAAGAATTATTTTATATTCAGTTGCAATTATTACTGAAAAACCTCCTACACAAAAGCAAAATTAAAGGCTATCCATTCACCCAAATAGGAGACAAGTTTAATAGCTTCTACAAAAACCATCTACCCTTTGATTTAACAGGTGCACAAAAAAGAGTGATCAAAGAAATACGTCACGATTTAGGGAGCAAAGCACAAATGAACCGATTGCTACAAGGAGATGTAGGGAGCGGCAAGACTATTGTAGCCTTGTTGTCAATGTTAATAGCTATTGATAACGGTTTCCAAGCCTGTTTAATGGCGCCGACTGAAATTTTGTCAGTCCAACACCATACTGGATTAATTGAATTATGTAAAGAGTTGAATATCAGTATCTCACTATTAACTGGATCAACCAAAACTTCAAGTAGAAAGAAAATTCATGAATCGCTAGAAAATGGAAGCTTAGACATCTTAATTGGTACCCATGCCTTACTAGAGGATAAGGTTAAATATAAAAATTTAGGGCTTGCTATTATAGATGAACAACACCGTTTTGGAGTGGCACAACGCAGTAAATTATGGCATAAAAACGAGTATCCTCCTCATGTGTTAGTCATGACCGCTACCCCTATTCCCCGCACCCTTGCTATGAGCGTATATGGAGACCTTGATATTAGTGTTATTGACGAACTTCCTCCGGGAAGGAAAGACATCAAGACAGTGCATCGATTTGACGCCAATAGGCTCAAGGTTTTCAAGTTTATCAGAGACGAAGTTGCGCTAGGAAGACAAGTGTACATTGTATATCCCCTTATTCAAGAAAGTGAGGTGTTGGACTATAAAGATTTAATGGACGGCTATGAAAGTATTGCTAGAGAATTTCCGCAGCCAAACTATCAAATTTCTATTCTCCATGGTAAAATGAAACCAGTCGATAAAGAATATGAAATGAATCGCTTTACCAAGGGAGAAACACAAATCATGGTAGCTACTACCGTTATTGAGGTGGGTGTGAATGTACCAAACGCATCGGTCATGATCATTGAGAGCGCAGAACGTTTTGGTTTATCACAATTACATCAACTAAGAGGACGTGTAGGACGTGGCGCCGAACAAAGTTATTGCATCCTTATGACGAGTCATAAACTATCTGTAGACGCAAAAACACGTTTAGAAACCATGACACGAACCAGCGATGGTTTTGAAATTGCTGAAGTTGACCTAAAACTACGAGGACCCGGAGACATTATGGGCACGCAACAAAGTGGTGTCTTAAATCTTAGAATAGCAGATATTATAAAAGATACTGAAATTTTAAAACTCGCAAGAAGTTATGCTTTTCAAACCCTGAAAGAAGACCCTACCTTAATGCTTCCTAAACATGCTGCTATCAATAACACCTACGCACAAATGGCGAAGTATCGAAATATTTGGAATTATATATCCTAATAGCTTACAAACATGAGTAAGGAATCCTAAAAAATAAATATGGTTTCACTCTAAAAATTAGTTACATAAATTTATATTTGTCAGCAATTGTAACACTTTGGATACTATATGAAAAAACCTCAACTTTCAAATTTCTTAAGAGACGTTAATCTTATCTATACTACAGATAAAATGCGTTTTTATGTGGAGCGTTTTAAAAATAAAAAAGAAAACGACGCATTTAAGAAAGCAAACCCAACCGTTGCATTACCGCCTGATTACTTGATGTATGAGTCTTTTAAGATGAACTACAATGACTATTATGAGCAGGGTGAAAACTCCGCCAAATGGATTTCAAGTCATTTTGGAAAACATATTGACCTTAGAAACAAAAAGATATTAGATTGGGGCTGTGGCCCAGGGAGAATCATACGTCATTTACCCCAAGTTATTGGTAATGGATGTGAATTTTTCGGTACAGATTATAACAAAAAGTCAATTGATTGGTGCTCAAAAAACATCCCTGATATTGAATTCAATAACAACACTTTAGAAGCCAAACTACCCTATAAAGACAATACATTTGATGTTATTTATGGTCTATCCATATTCACGCATTTGTCTGAAAAGATGCATGATGATTGGTATCATGAATTGTACAGAGTCCTAGCTAAAGACGGTATAATACTCTTAACAACACAAGGAGACAATTATATCCATAAACTTGCTGAAAAAGAGCAAGAAGCGTATCAAGCTGGGAAATTAGTTGTGCGAGGAAAAGTAAAGGAAGGACATCGCACCTATTCAGCTTTTCATCCTAAGGCATTCATGGAAAAATTGTTTAAAAATGCGACTATTGTAGACCATGTGGAGACCAAGCCAGAAGGTTCATGGATACCACAGGACATCTGGATGGTTAAGAAATAGTTCTGGTTGGGATAATAATAATTCCGAGCGTTTCAGCTATCCAATTTCATTTCTTTTAATAAACACTACTCTTCCTCTAAGAGTGAGTGCACATAGGCCTCAAACTCTTTTACAAAGTTGGTATACTCCGCTCCTGTTGCGGGGCCATTAAAACCAGTGTGTATTTTACGTACGACTCCTTTTTTATCTAAAAACAAGGTAGTTGGATAACTCAAGACATGATTTAACATGGGTAATTTCTCATTTGCTTTTTGTTTACTACTGGTGCCATATTGCGCTAACAGTATAGGATACGGCACGTCAATAGCTTTTTTAAGTCTATTAATAGCTTTCATGGCGCTAGCTTCCGTTTTGGCATATTCAAAGGCTAGAGAAACAATTTCAAAGTCATTGCTATTCAGATTTCTGTAAAATTGTGAGAAATATTTTGTTTCATCCAAACAGTTTGGACACCATGTTCCCATAATTTGAACCAAGACAACCTTGTCTTTAAAACGATCATCACTCAAAGAAACCATAGTTCCATTGGTATCTTTAAAATTAAAATCAAGTACATCATAGCCTTCTTTTATATAGGTCAAACTCTCTGCAGATGGGAGTTCATAGGTATTATTTAAGGAAGCCACAAAAGGTTCTTTCCAATGATCGCCACTATAAAAAGATCCTACCATGGTACTATCGGTCACGAAAGCTTCAAACAAAAAGGCATGGGCGCCGTCAAAGGTTGAAAGTTTTAATGTATCTCCAACCAACACTCCTTCAAGATATCTGTAATCGCCTGTAGTAGTTCTAAAGGTTCCTAATACTTTAGCTCCTGTTTGCTCAAAAACCCCTTTGGCTATGTATCGATCTGCTTCGGTCTCTGGAGAGAAAACAGCTTCCCAACTTCCAGTAATGTTTGTATTTGGAGCAGTATTTGAAGAAAACCTTGATTCCTCTCCATGAACCATTGTAAAGGGTACTATCCTGTCTAGGCTAGGCTTAATAAAACTCCCTGTAATTAACTTCTCTGTAAAAACACCTTTAAAAACACCCTCAAAAACAGGGTGTTCGATATAAATACTATCCCCAAACAGTCGTATATCTGAAATTTCAACACGCTCTTCTGCATTATAAAACGTCATTGTTGTATCTGCATGCAACGTAACTGTAAATGGAATTTCATGAGAAGCATCTATTGTTA
>JBNMOX010000109.1:0-5779 GCA_051275835.1 Patiriisocius sp. | reverse complement strand
AACACCCCACAAACTAATTACAGGAGTGTTATATAATGCGGCGAGATGACCATTGCCACTATCCATTGCTAACATGACATCTAGGTTTGATATAAGAGCGAGTTCTTCAGTAAATGTGAGTTTTCCCGCTACGTTTGTAACACCTACGAATGATCTAGCAAAGGTGTCGAGTTGTTTTACTTCAGTTTTCCCACCTCCAAATAAAAATAAGTAATAGTTTCCAGAGATAGTGAGCTGTTCTAGTACTTCTTTCATGAGTTGTAATGGATACATTTTACCTTCATGTGCGGCAAAAGGAGCGATGCCAATAAACTTTTTTGGAGCAGTTCCTACTAGTTTTTGTAGTGATGCAGATAGCTCTTTTCTAGCCGGATATTGATACGTTTGCAGGTCAATAGGATAGCCTAGTTTGGCAAACACATCTGCATAGCGTTGATGTGTTTTTTTGAGTGGTTTTAGATCTTTACCATTGGCTTTGGTCAGTTGCTTTTTTTCTGCTCGACCTTTATCAATAGAGGCTGTTTTTTTTCCTTGGAGCCACAGCAAGGTTCTTATAATTTTAGAACGCAATACATCATGCGTGTCTGCAACACTAGTAATCCCTAGATTTTTGGCTTCTTTAGCAATACGTAATAAGCCAAAAATTCCTTTATGAGTTCCTTTAACATCAGCAATTAATACATTAACATTTGGAATGTCTGTAAATAAGGGGCTGAAAAAACCTTTGCTAAGTACTGTAATATTGAGGTTTGGATAGCTTGTAGTAAGGATTCTTAACACAGGAACTAACATAGCCACATCTCCCATAGCCGAAAGGCGAATAACAAGAATGTGTGCTGAAGTTTTCAATATAATTAGCTTAGGTCAAGGGGCATTATTTCTGCCCTCTCAATACAGGGTTTAGCTCGTCATCATTGTACATCTTCATTTGCTTGTAGACTTTCATGTATTTATCTCCTGTCTTGATATCATGTAATAATTGATCAATAGCAGTACTTAAATCTACACGTTGTTCTAGCAATATATTTAGTTTTGTTTGACATCCATCACGATGCGACTGAGAAGCATTGGCGCGTGTTGCTTCTTCATGCATGTGGTATACTTTTAAAGCTAAGATAGAAAGTCTATCTACGCCCCAAGCTGGGCTTTCTGTATTAATTGTAGCATTTGTTTTTGTAGCAACGCCTTTGTTAGTGTCTAGGAAGTAGCTGTCAATATACTCAACCATATCTGTTCGATCTTGGTTACTAGCATCAATTTTACGCTTTAATGTCAATGCAGCTACTGGATCAATTTGTGGATCGCGAATAATATCTTCATAATGCCATTGTACGGTATCAATCCAACATTTACGATATAATAAGTGCTCTAATAAATGAGCCTCTTTGTTATAGCTATTGGTGAAAGGTTGGTCTACACTATTCACAATATGATAGGTGTCTATCACTTCTTTAAAAACTTTGTTGGCAATCTCGCTGAAATTCATGGTGACTATGTTATAAAGTATTATGTCTTATCTACAAAGATATCATAATTTTTTCATAGCAGGGACGGCATTGTGTCGGGTTTTCCTAGACTTAATTTAAAATGCATTTAGGAACTAAACCATAGGTATGATGAATACCAAAAGAACTAAAACCCATATTAATATTTCATTAAAAACAAAGCGTTCTTTAGTCATTCCAGATTCTATATAGTTTGAAGTAATGGCTGCTATTGGGGCAAAAAGGAAAAAGAGTTCGCTGCCATCTTTTTGTGGACTAGCCAAAACAATCCCTACACTAATACCAGTAATAAGTAGCATAGTAATAGCAGAAGGCTTTTCTTTTTTAGATAATGATGCCAGGCTTATTATTCTAGCACTTCCCGCCCAAAATATTAGCGTAAGTAATAAAGTGCTTGGTATTAAAAGGGAAAGGTCGTTATAGGCACTGAAGTCAAAATGCATCGCAGAAAACCAATCATATATCCAAACATAAGAATCTGTACTAAGGAGTTGGTAGGTTATGGCAAGTGTTGTGATACCTAAAAAACCAATGATTGGAATAAAGAGGTATTTAAAAGTAGCGTTTGTTTTATTAAGGATAGCTGTGTATAAGACGATAAAAAATAAAATAGCCCAGCCATAACAAAGAGAAGCCAAAGTGATGTACATCGTAGCATCAAATATTTTTTTCACTGTATTTTTTTCGGTTTTCAAGCTCAGCATCCTTCTTGTGGAGAGTAATAAGAAGACATTGGCAAGAATGAGTGGTATAGCCTTGTATACTTGTGGCACTAAAAGGACAAAAAGCACAAATAATAGGATGGCAAAGGTGTTGTTTTTAGTGACATTGTTCTTTCTAATGATAAAATCCAACAATAATACGGCAAACACCATTAAAAGAATAGTTCCAACATGATCAGCCAAGGAGCCTAGGCTAAGTAAGCCTTCTTGACTAAGAAACACGTTCAAAAAATAGCCCAATACAATGGCAATACTTAATAGGATATAATTTATAGGACTAGATTTACCGAAAAAGCTTGTGAGCATATGGGGTATTTTATACTTTTGCGTTTTAAATATAAAGATATGGCTTTAAGAGATATTTTCTACGGAATTCAAGAGTTTTCAGAAGGGGTTTTATTTGCTCCTTTTAATGCATTACGTGCATTAGAATTAGAAAGCTGGACTGCTGCAAACATTATGAATTGGATATTTATGTTTATTGGTGCTGTAGCATTTGTATACTGGATGTTTCAGTTAAAGAAATTTAAAGATAATAATGAAGAAGATACTTCTTCTACATCGCACTCATATATAGGTGGCGACAAATACCAATAAACCTTACCGTTTTATAAATCAAAACCAATATCGGATCTAAAATTCATCCTCTCAAAAGATAGTTTTGCTATGTTTTGATAGGATTTTTTTATGGCCTCTCTATAGTCTGTATCCATAGAAGTTACCGCAATAACACGACCTCCATTGGTGACAACAGTATCTTCTTTTAAGGCTGTTCCTGCATGAAATACTATAGAGCCTGAAACATTTTCAATACCAGAGATTACTTTCCCTTTTTCATAGGCTTCTGGATATCCACCAGACACCAACATAACAGTAGCAGCTGCTCTAGGGTCTATTTCAAAATCTAATGCATCTAGGTTTTGCTCAAAGGTAGCTTCAAATACATCGACCAAATCTGTTTTAATTCTTGGTAAGACCACTTCTGTTTCAGGATCTCCCATACGCACATTGTATTCAATCACAAAAGGTTCGTCTCCTACTTTTATTAAGCCAATAAAGACAAAGCCTTTATAGTCTATGTTCTCTTTTTGGAGTCCGTTAACGGTTGGTATTACAATGCGTTCTTCAATTTTTTGCATCAAGGCATTATCAACAAAAGGTACTGGAGAAATAGCTCCCATACCCCCGGTGTTTAATCCTTTATCTCCTTCACCAATGCGTTTGTAATCTTTGGCAGTAGGCAGGACTTTGTAATTTTTACCGTCGGTAAGGACAAAGACACTTAATTCTATACCGTCCAAAAATTCCTCTATCACAACGATGTTGCTAGCTGCTCCAAATTTACCGCCTAACATCTCTGCTAAGGAGGCTTTGGCCTCGTCTAGTTCTTGGATGATTAACACCCCTTTTCCGGCAGCTAGGCCATCTGCTTTTAACACATAGGGTGCTTGTAATGTTTCTAGAAACTGTTTACCTGCGGCTAATGTTTCCGGAGTAAAACTGGCATAGGCTGCCGTTGGAATGTTATGCGCCATCATAAATTCTTTAGCACGCTCTTTACTGCCCTCAAGTAATGCTCCTTTTTGTGATGGGCCAATAATCTGCACTTTTTGTAAACTAGGTGTTTTTGCAAAGTAGTCTACAATACCTAGCACTAGTGGGTCTTCTGGACCAACCACCACCATATCAATACGATTGTCTAGGACACATTGTTCAATAGCCGAAAAATCTGTAACAGAAAGGTTAATGTTGGTAGCAATGGCAGCGGTTCCTGCATTTCCAGGGGCTACAAAAAGATTTTTACAGCGGTTGCTTTTTGCCAATTGATAGGCAAATGTATGTTCGCGACCTCCAGAACCTAAGACTAAAATATTCATGAATATGGTTTTTATACATCGCAAAAATAGGCTCTTTTTTAAGGCTTAGCAATACATATTTTGTTTTTCTACAGGCTTTTATACACTAACATTTCAGAAGAAATGAATTAAGATTAATTGATCTTGAAGCCTTGTAATTTTAACCCCCAAGTTTAACAAAAGGTGATTAATATTGTATTCCTCTTCCTATATTAGGACGGATAAATATATTTATATCTGAATTCTGTATTTCACCATTCATATTTGTATCAAGCTTAGAATAGCCAGAGGCTCCTACTTGGGGTCTTACCTCACTAACATCTGTATTTCCTATTTGACCATTCGTAAAGGCATCTCCAGATATCATGGAAAAAATACCGCCTACATTTATAAGGGCACTATTCCCTCCAAATACATTCATTGGGTTTGAACTAAAGTCAACAGTTGTTGCCCCGCTCATCGCCAAAGCAGTAGAACTTAGCATTGACAAATGATTTCTATGTTGTATGAGTAAGTAAAAGTTATTTAAAGCAGCATTAAAACCGACTGCAGAAGTACCATCAATATCAACGATATCTCCGTCTCTTTGAAGTAAGGCCGAGCGTCCTTCAACAACAATAGATCTATCTGCTGCATCACGTAATTCTAACCAAACCCAATCCACAATAGCATTGGACCCTGTTGGAGTAAATATTGAAATATCGCAAGTTAAACCATCTCCGTATGGGCTTAAAGTAGGCACTAGATTTGCCACTCGCAAGTCGTCACGCATTAAGGTTTCTTCTCCCATATTTGGGTTTAAGAAAGCACCTTGTAAATATGCTTTTGGGTTTACAGCTATTAGGCCACAAGGGGTAGGTGTTGGTGCAATAATAGTAATAGTAGCTTCGCAAGTACCAATCCCAATACCGTTATCTGCGCTAATGGTTACTATGGTATTTCCAATATCGTTGCAGGTAAAAACCGTTTGACTAGCCGTTACATCTACAGGGTTTCCACAATCACCCGTTATTGTCGTAGAAGAAATATTTCCACTAAAATTTGTCGATCCATCTGAGTTCAAAAATCCTTCGATCCAATTAGCTTCGGCAAATTGCCCCTGAAATCCTGGTGAAAAATTAGTTATCGAACTTGTAGCCGCTCCAAACAGGTTATCATCTGTATTAACAGTAAAACCAAAGACATCTCCATTGTTCAATAAAAGACTAGAATTTGCACTTGCCGGGTAGGCAGCACCATTACTTAAGTTAGTGAATGCTCCATTTAAAGTATAGCCAAAATCATCAAAGCCTGCATTGTCAGGAGATTCAAACAACCAATCAAATGATACGTTAACTGTTTGTGTTATTGATACTTGCATGGTAGTTGTTCCGGAATTATTAGAACCATTATTGCCACCTACAACAGCTAGAGTACTCGGAATCGAAGCTAGAGGGTCGTATATTGCCATCCCAGCAGCATCAAGTGTAAGTGTAACGTCTATACAAGAAACATCAGGAACTCCATCTGTGACTGTAATAGTTGCCATCGCTACAGTACCTGTACAAGGATCTGTATAGGTAACTGTATGCGTACCAACTCCAGCCGCAGTTGCATCAAAAGAAAAAGTTTGCCCGTTTCCTCCATCTGTAACATTAGGGCCGCTATATATTCCACCAATAAGAGTACCACCAGTTATTCCAGTTACACTACCTTC
>JBNMOX010000108.1:0-5779 GCA_051275835.1 Patiriisocius sp. | reverse complement strand
TTTGAAATAGAAGGTGTTAATATAGAAGCACTTGAAACACTTGAAGCCGAGGGTAAAAAAGTATACCCCAGTTCAAAAACACTGCGTAACATTCATGATAAAGGGGTCCAAAAGCAATTTTATGATGCCCATACTATTCCAACAGCACCGTTTTCTGTGTTCAATGATATTTCAGAAGTAAAAGCAGCTGTTGAAGATGGAACCCTACAAATACCCTTTGTTTGGAAAAGTTGTACTGGAGGTTATGATGGAAACGGTGTACGCATGATTCGTTCTTCGGAAATTTTAGACGAATTACCAAACCGTCCATGTATTGCAGAAGTATTGGTGCCTTTTAAAAATGAACTAGCTGTTATTGTGGTAAGAAATCCAAGTGGAGCAGTCAAAACATACCCTGTAGTTGAAATGGAATTCCATCCAGAAGCCAACCAAGTGGAATATGTCATTTGCCCTGCACGTATTGATGAATTAGTAGCACAAAAAGCGAGAGCTATCGCCGTGAAAGTTTCCGAAGCCTTTGAACATGTAGGCCTCTTGGCTGTAGAAATGTTTCAAACTGAAGATGACCAGATTTTAGTGAACGAAGTTGCACCAAGACCTCACAACAGCGGGCATTATAGCATTGAAGCCAGCTATACAAACCAATTTGAACAACAAATACGCGCTATTTTAAATTTACCACTAGGAAATACAGCAAGCAAAGTTGGCGGTATTATGGTGAATTTGGTCGGCGCAGAAGGACATACTGGAGATGTAATTTACCAAAATATTGAAGAAATCATGGCTATGGACGGTGTAACACCTCATATCTATGGCAAAAAACAAACACGCCCCTTTAGAAAAATGGGACATGTTACCATTGTCAATGAAAATATTGACAGCGCAAGAAAAACTGCTCAAAAGGTAAAAGAGTTAATAAAAGTAATTAGTAATTAAATAGATACCCGCCGGAGTTTACTTAGAGCGGAGTCGAAATACAGACATATAGTATGAAAGTAGCCATAGTAATGGGAAGTACGAGCGACATGCCAGTGATGCAAGACGCCATAGATATCTTAAAAGGATTTGATATAGAAATTGAAGTAGACATTGTCTCTGCCCATCGCACACCAGAAAAATTATTTGATTTCAGTAAAAATGCACACACCCGTGGTATCAAAGTAATTATTGCAGGAGCAGGCGGCGCAGCACATTTACCAGGCATGGTAGCATCATTGTCACCATTACCAGTTATTGGCGTACCCGTAAAATCAAGCAACAGCATTGATGGATGGGATTCTATATTATCCATCTTACAAATGCCCGGTGGAGTTCCCGTAGCAACGGTTGCCTTAAATGGTGCAAAAAACGCAGGGATTTTGGCTGCACAAATTATAAGCACTGTAGATAAATGTGTCCTTGACAAAGTGATTGCATATAAAGAAGGATTAAAAATGAAAGTAGAAGAAGGTGCAAAATCAATTCGCAGTGGTCAGTGATCAGGGCTTTGCTGTCTCAGCAATCTTCATTGATTATTTTATTTCTAAAATCGTACATCGCATTCGTACATCTTACATTAAAAAATGAACAACCCATTAGTACAACAATTTGATCAGGCTCCTTTTTCTCACATCAAGAACGAGCACTTTTTACCAGCTATCAAAGAATTAATTGATGTTACCAACGCAGAAGTAAATGCTATTATTGAAAACAAAGCCGCACCTACCTTTAAAAATACAGTAGAAGCGCTAGAAAACACGGGCACGCAACTAGACAGAGCCACCAGCGTTTTCTTTAATTTGAATAGCGCCGAAACGAATGATGAAATACAACAAATAGCACAAGAAATTTCTCCGCTACTTTCCAATTTCTCAAACGATTTACTGCTCAATGAAGCTCTTTTTAAAAAGGTAAAAACGGTGTATGATGATCGTGATTCTTATTCCTTAACTGGAGAGCAGCAAATGTTGTTAGAAAAACAATACAAAGGGTTTAGTAGAAATGGTGCTAATCTTTCGGAAGATAAAAAAATACAACTTCGAGATATTGACGCAAAACTATCAAAGCTCGCCTTAACCTTTGGAGAAAACGTATTGGCAGCAACCAACGCATATGAATTAGTTCTCACCAAGGAAGAAGACCTTGCAGGTTTACCCGAAGGAACCAAAGAGGCAGCCAAGCAAATCGCTTTAGAAAAAGGCAAAGAGGGCTGGATGATTACGCTAGACTACCCTAGCTACATTCCCTTTATGAAGTACGCAGAAAATAGAGATTTGCGTGAAAAATTATCCCTAGCCTTTGGCGCTAGAGCCTTTCAAAACAATGCTCAAAACAATGAGCAAAACGTTTTAGACATCGTAACACTTCGCCACCAGCGGGCACAATTATTAGGATATGAAAGTCACGCGCACTTTGTATTGGAAGAACGCATGGCAGAAACACCGCAAAATGTTCACTCCTTTTTAAATGAATTATTGATAAAAGCAAAACCAGCTGCTCAAAAAGAGTATGATGAGTTGGAAGCTTTTGCCAAAGAATTAGATGGTATTGATCACTTACAAAAATGGGATAGCGCTTTTTATGCAGAAAAACTAAAACAACAAAAATTTAGTCTAGACGATGAGCAATTAAAGCCCTACTTTAAACTAGAAAACGTAATCAATGGTGTATTTATAGTCGCCGAAAAATTATTTGGTTTACAATTTGAAGTAGACAAAACGATAGACACCTATCACGAAGATGTAAAAACGTATCGTGTATTAGATGTTGCAGGGGAACTTGTTGCTGTTTTCTATGCAGATTTCCATCCGCGTCCAGGAAAACGTGGAGGCGCATGGATGACCAGTTTTAAACCGCAACAAATAAAAAATGACGTCAACGACAGACCTCATATTTCTAACGTATGTAACTTTACAAAACCAACGGCCACAAAGCCTTCTCTATTGACATTTAATGAAGTAACTACTTTATTTCACGAGTTTGGACACGGCTTACACGGCATGCTTGCTAACACACATTACAAAGGACTCAGTGGCACCAATGTATCTTGGGATTTTGTAGAACTACCCAGTCAAATATTAGAAAACTGGTGCTACGAAAAAGAAACATTAGAGTTATTTGCTACACATTATGAGACAGGTGAAGTCATCCCCATGGAGTTGATTGAAAAAATTAAAGCTTCAGCAACCTTTCATGAGGGCATGCAAACCCTGAGACAATTAAGTTTTGGAATGTTAGATATGTCTTGGCATGCTGGCGAGTTACCAGAGACCATTAAAAGTGTAAAAGCCTTTGAAAAAGCTGCGTTTGGAGATACAGATTTATATCCAGACACACCAGAGACTTGCATGAGTACTGCTTTTAGTCATATTTTCCAAGGAGGTTATAGCGCAGGATACTACAGCTACAAATGGGCTGAAGTATTGGATGCAGATGCTTTTGCTTATTTTAAAGAAGAAGGCATTTTCAACAAAAAAGTGGCTACCAAATTCAAAGACTTTGTTTTATCTCAAGGAGGCACACAAGACCCTATGGTTTTATATATAAAATTTAGAGGCCAAAAACCCAATCCAGATGCGCTACTAGAACGCGCTGGATTATTATAAAATAACCAAATATGAAACCCATATACATTTTAATATTTTCACTGGTATTGTTCTCCTGTAAAGAGAAGACTTCTTCGGAAAAATTAGTTTCTGAAACTATAGAAGAAATTCAAACTACAGAAACGAAGGCTACAAAAGAGAACATCTCTAGTGAAACAACATCGCTAACATACGCACAGTTACAAGGCACTTGGTTAAATATAGATGCTCCCTTAAGCCGTTTAACTTTTAACACAAATAAGGTTGTGAATAGCTATAATGGTATAGATGTAAAGAAAAACATTCTCTTTACTATACAAGATACCTGCGGCACTACAACAACCAAAGAGACCCCTAGAGAAAAAGACAAATACATTGTAACTACAGGCGATACTGCAGAGTGCTATTACATAGTAAAACTAGACGAAGAGGATTTAATCTTAGGGTTTTGGGGGATAGAAACTGCCCTACGTTTCAAAAAACAATAATACGTATTTGATACGCAGTTTTTAATCCTTAGAAATGAAATACTTACAACTGAGTAAGAAAAAAAACCACACTGTTATAGCGTGGTTTTTTTAAATATAGTAGCCCAAGTCTATCGCGGGAAGCTTTTCGGCCTCCGAGGCCATTGCCACTATGGCGAAGTAGACTAGTGAAGACACAAAGACTAATTCTTAATTAATACTTTTTTTGACACTGCTCCCCTGCCTTCTGTAATAAAAGAAGCAATATACAATCCTGTTTGTAAGCTAGAGACAGAAAGTGTGCCTATTTGACTTACGATGTCTTGAGTCATTATTTTCTTACCCAAGATATCATACAATACAACTTCTGCAAATTGGATTGTATTTCCAATAAAAGCATATTGTATTTGTCCAGTAGTGTAGGATACTGTAACAGCGTTTAGCGTGGCTTCATCTAGACCTAAAGCTCCATTACTCTTGGAAGCTTCTATTAAAAACGCCGCTCCTAATTTAGCGAATTTAGCTGAATGATCTGCATTTCCGGCTAGGTCAAAAGTATCTCCAGGGGTATGAATAGCACTGTTATGATCTCCAAAATTTGCTTCAAAAGGAAAGGTAGACATATATCCCTCTGCAGTCCAACTAGCGTGGTCTGAACACCCATAATTACAGAGCGAGGTGCTATAGGTTATCGCATGAGTTCCAGTGCTATTATAATGATCTAATAATTGCATCATGTAATTATTTAATGTGGCATTTGTAAAATCTGTAATAAATGAAATATCTGTTGCTGAACCATTAAACAAGGTCATATCAAATTGAGCAACAGCTGCTACATCTATATTATTATTTGAATAGGCTTCTGCAATTTCTGCGGAGCCCACCAAGCCAATTTCCTCAGCGGCATATGCCATCACTTCAATCGTTCTTTTAGGAACAAAGTCAATTTCAAATAGTGTTCTTGTTGCTTCTGTAATGGTTGCAATACCAGAAGCATCATCATCTGCTCCAGGAGCATTAGTGGTTGGTTCAAAAGAAGTCGAATCTAAATGTCCGCCTATCACAATAATCTCATCGGGAAATTCGGCTCCTTCAATTGTCATAATTACCGAAGGCATATTGGTAGCACTATGATTATACAAGCGAACGCTTACATCTGTCCTTCCATAATCTGCCGCCATTGCTTCCCAGTTTGCTTTTAAATCTAAGGCAGCTTGCCTACCACTTGCAGTACTGTGATAGCGGGAACCATAATCTTCCAATTCCTCAATGTGATCTGCTATATTTTGAGTATTTACCGCATTCATAGCTTCTTGGACCAAAGCATCTTCTGTGATGGTAAAATCAAGAGCAATGCGAGTATTTTTTGGACTCCGTTGCAAACTTGCAAGTGCCGCTTCTTTACTTGCTTTATAAATAAAACCAGGACCATGCACTAATACCCTATTATGCAATTTATGACCTGCATGCTCGGTTAAATATACCGCTACTTCATTTCCTTTTTTAGCAATAATACGTACTTCTTTCGGGAAATCTTGTTGTAGCTCTTCTGCATCGTGCAATGCCATGGTAGCATAAAATCGTTCATTCCCAGTAATTTGTGCTTGTAATGATACAGTAACAAATAATAATAATATAATCTTTCTCATTTTATAAATTTAAATTAAAAATAAAACTAACTGCTATACTTTCGAGAGAATATGATAAAAATATGAGCTTACTTGAAGGAGTTTGCTCGAAAGAGATTAT
>JBNMOX010000107.1:0-5851 GCA_051275835.1 Patiriisocius sp. | reverse complement strand
TAAATACAGTCACCATGGGAAAAGGATTTTATAAAGTTCCAGTTGCTGTTAATGAGCCTGTAAAAGTTTACGCTCCAGGATCTCCAGAGCGAGCAGCTGCAGCCAAAACATATACAGACATGTACAATAGCACAATAGATGTGCCACTATATATTAACGGAAAAGATATCGCCACAGGAGACACGGCAACAATGTCACCTCCACACGATCACAAACATATTTTAGGAACCTATCATAGAGCCGAAAAAAAGCATATTGAAGAAGCAATTGCCACAGCATTAGAAGCTCGTAAAATGTGGTCTCAAATGCCTTGGGAGCAACGTGCAGCTATTTTTCTTCGTGCAGCAGAATTGATTGCAGGTCCTTACCGTGCAAAAATAAATGCCGCTACGATGTTGGCGCAATCTAAAACCATTCATCAAGCAGAAATTGATGCTTCTTGTGAATTGATTGACTTTTTGCGTTTTAACGTGCAATACATGACAGAGATGTATGCAGAGCAACCTGCTTCTACAAGTGATGTTTGGAATCGTTTGGAATATCGCCCACTAGAAGGGTTTATATATGCTATTACCCCTTTTAACTTTACAGCTATCGCAGCCAACCTTCCTGCCAGTGCAGCGATGATGGGTAATGTTGTGGTATGGAAACCAAGTGACAGCCAAGTATTCTCTGCGAAGATTGTACTGGATGTATTTAAAGAAGCTGGTGTCCCTCCAGGAGTGATACAAATGGTAATGGGAGATCCTGTGATGATTACAGATACCGTATTGGATAGCCCAGACTTTAGTGGCCTCCATTTTACAGGTTCTACGTATATCTTTAAAGAACTTTGGAAAAAAATTGGATTAAACATTCACAACTACAAAACCTACCCACGTATTGTTGGAGAAACAGGTGGTAAAGACTTTATTGTTGCCCACAAATCATCTAACCCTGCGCAAGTTGCTACGGCAATTTCCAGAGGAGCTTTTGAATTTCAAGGACAAAAATGTAGTGCAGCTAGTAGAGTGTATGTGTCAAAAAGTATTTGGGCAGCTACAGAAAAGCATCTTAAAGCACAAATGGAAACATTTACTATGGGATCTCCTGGAGACATGAGCAACTATATTACTGCCGTGATTCATGAAGGTTCTTTCGATAAATTAGCTGGCTTTATAGATCAAGCAAAAAAAGACACTAATGCAGAAATTATTGCCGGTGGTGGTTATGACAAGAGTACAGGATACTTTATAGAACCTACCGTTATTAAAACAAACGACCCTAAATACACAACCATGTGTACTGAGCTATTTGGACCTGTAGTTACCGTATATGTTTTTGAAGATGATGCTTGGGAAGAAACACTTCACCTAGTAGATCAAACTAGTGAGTACGCATTAACAGGAGCTGTATTCAGCGAAGATCGTTATGCACTAGAAGTAGGTGTCAAAATATTAGAAAATGCAGCAGGTAACTTCTACATCAACGACAAGCCTACAGGTGCTGTTGTTGGCCAGCAACCTTTTGGTGGTGCACGTTCTAGTGGAACGAATGACAAAGCGGGAAGTAAATTAAACTTGTACCGTTGGTGTTCTCCAAGAATGGTGAAAGAAACATTTGTAACCCCTACAGATTACAGATACCCTTTCTTAGGATAGTCATCTCAAAAATAGTACCATACAAAAAGCCTCGTTATATAAAAATAACGAGGCTTTTTAATGTATAATAAATAGCTAATTAAATAGCATACTTTACAACAAACATCAATATTCTTGGAAGTACTAAATATGCTGTAGTACTACTATACTGATCATTAAAACTATCATTATTAATAGATCCTGTATTGAGAATATTGGTAGCTTTAACAGAAAACTCCCAGGGACTTTCTCCTTTTTGATAATACAAATCTGCATTAAAGAAAGAATACCTATTTTCAATAGTATTGGCATCATCAGAGTAATCGTAGAAATCCCACTCCGCACTTAATTGAAAATCTTTTAAGAAGGTAACATCCACGTTTGCATAAGGCCTATTCGTAGTAAACTTTTGAGTTCCTTGACCATTTTCATAATCGTTTAAGACAAGTCTGTACCCTAGTTCAAAATTAGGCCAGTCTCTAAAATTGGTCTGTACACTTGCCTTATAATCCTGAGTAAAACTCGCACTTTCACGAATCTCCGCTTCAAAAGCATTATAGGCATTACTCCAAAACAAATTTGCATTGAATCCAAACTGAAACTTTTTTACACGTTTACTATACCGCCCAAAAAAAGAGAGTGATTCGTCTGGAAAATTACTATCAAAATTAACAGGAGAACCAACTTGCGTAATCCCTTCTCCATCGATACTTTGTTTTACAGCATGAACACTTCTTGTATAGTTAATATTTCCGCTGATATTCGTGTAATTAAACATATTAAAATTAGAATAGGCCAGGTTATATGTGTGTGCCAAGGAGTTCTCTAGAGCTCTATTTCCACGAAATAAATTATTGTAATCATTAAACACATAACCACGTGCATACTTATTCACATCACTGTAATTGGCATTAATACTATAATTTAAACGCAGGTTTTGACTCTTTTTAATTTCCCAAACCACATTTAAATCAGGCAATACACGCCAGTCATTCTGACTTTCCGCTGTTCCTAATTGCTCATTTTTAAGATTATAATTGTGTAATGTTACTCCTGGGCTTAGTATAAATTGTCCTGTTTTTAATTTATAGTGGAAACCTAGAAAGACATCAGTAAAATTATAGGTTACCTCATTATTATTAAATTCTGCATCTGTAAATTGATTTTGAGCACCATCATCTAACAGCTGAAATATCTCAGAATTAAATCGTTGTTTGCTATAGGTAGTTCCTAGCGAAACATTTAAATTAATCGTATTATTAAGCACATAATAATAGTCTACTTCGGCATCTAGCTTGTTGGTTATTACATTTTTATTTTGATTAATACGATATCGATCACTAAACTGCAATGGGTTAAATGTTTCAACGGGTGGCATGGTGGTATTGTCTAATTCCGTAAACACACCACTAAATGGCACATTATCCTGCACCGCTTGATAAAAAGGATTTTCATCCTGATATAAATACTGGGCCTGTGCGGCAAAGATATTTTTATCATTTAAGGTGTAATATAGACTTGTATTTTGATTGATTGAAAAAGGTTTGTTTTCTAATTGCTCATTAATATCATTTGGAGCCTCTAAAACGACAGAGAGCGTGTTGGCATCTTCGGTCTGCTTAGACGTTTTCACCAAAACATCATAATCTAACTGAAAATTGGAACTTGGCTTATACACTGCGCTTAATTTTGCCATACCTAGCTGATTTCTAGTCACACTTTTTGCGTTTGTGTTTTCCACAGCTTGGTTTTGAGTAAACGTTCTTATGGTATTATTTACAACATCCGTTTTATTATCTGATAAGATTCCAAAGCCAGTGATGTCTAATTTTTTATTGACATTATAACTGAAATTTCCTGCCACGAACTTAGCCTCTATAGCATTGGCATTATTGTTTTGGGTGGTCGTAAAACCAAGGTCACTATCACTAATATTAAAATTAGTACCTCCTCCGCTATTAAAGTTCCTAAAGCCTCCCGTAAAATTGAAATAATCTCTAAAGGTAAAAGGCACTTCTCCAATAGTATTAAAATCTGTAATAATATTGATACTGTATTTAGGGCTATAATAAAATAATTTGGGATGCACCAAATAACGTGCTTCATCATCGTTTTCATCCCCCTTAGCAATACCAGCTCCAGCGGTGAGTTCTCCAAACCAAAAATTCTTTTTTCCTTCTTTCAATTTAATATTAATGGCTACATTTTCCCTATCGTTACCCAAACCACGCATTTGATCCACTTCATTATAATTGCGTAATACTTCAATCTTGTCTACCGCATCTGCAGGAATATTTTTAGTAGCTAGTTTAGAGTCTCCATCAAAAAAAAAGTTCCCTTCTATCATCACTTTATTGACCACCTTACCCTCTACTTCAATTTCTCCCTCGTCATTCACCTCAACACCTGGTAGCTTCTTCATAACATCTCCTAATTTTCGTTCTTCTCCATTCGTAAAAGAATCTACATGATAAATAATAGTATCGCCTTTTACTGTTACTGGCATTTCATATACTAATTCTACATCATCTAGCATAGAAGCATGTTGTTGTAATACAAAATCATAGGTCATATTCGCTGCATCTTCCCTAACAATCAATTCTTTCTCTGCATTTTTAAACCCAAGAAAGCTGGCTTTTAAAAGATAGGTCTGCCCCTTAGGCAGGTCTAATTGAAATAGCCCATCATCATTAGTAATAGCATAAGACTCAATTTCGCCGCTATCTTTTATGGTGGCAATTATATTTGCCAGAGACAAAGGATCTCCGATAGAATCTTTAATAGTCCCCCGAAGGTTAATACGTTGCGCAGAAGCTCCTGTACTGCATAACACAATACATAATATGATTACTTTTTTCATGTTTTTTTTGATTGTTAGGTATAAAAAAACCGTGCAAAAGCAACATCGCTGTTGTCTTGTATTGCACAGTTCAATATGTTATTAGAATATACTAGAAGCCTTCTTGTCTAAATACGCCTAAACTACTAGCCCCCGATCCTTATGATTTTAGTATCACCATTCCGTTTATGACTTCCAGAATGAAAACGCTCCATCATCTCTTTGTTTTTCTTTTCTTGAATTTCATCAAATTCAGCTTGTGTCACTTTTTTTCCTTTCTCAGGGGCTTCAATTGAAACTCCATCCTTAGGATTTAAAACTATTTTTGAACATAAAATAGTTTGCTCACCATCGTTAATTTCCAGCACCAAACCCGGTAATCCCCAATAATTGCCAGGACCATGTTTCACCGGTATCTGTAAGGTATACCAAGCTGTTGTGTTTCTTTCTTTATCTTCTTCTTCATACTCCATAGACACATCATTAAACGTACTGTTCTGTATCGTATCAGTAAGAATTGCTTTAAAACATAAATACTCGCCAATGTTTTTAGTTTCTTTTTCTAATTTCCAACGTGGGTTTTGAAGTGAGTCTTGAATTAAGAACTCCTTATCCATAATTTCTGTTTTATGAACAAAACTTGCGGTTAACACATTTTTATACAAGACGCCACTCATACCAGAAATTTTAATCTCTATTCCAGAACTAGACGCCGCTCTAGGAGCATCTAATTTTGGAACTTCTTTATATATGGATTCATTGGTATTAAAGGCTAAGGTAAACTCTTTTTGAAATTGCGTTTTTAATTGCGCTTGAATTTGTTTTTGAATGTCTTCAGTCATGCCGCCTTCTTCATCCATTTTAATATCTATTTTTCTATCTGTTTTATAGGTCGCTATTCCTTCTATATTTTGTGAGAAGCAAGCGGTTATTGCTAGTGTACAAAAAAGCATTGTTGTTATTATTGTTTTCATTTGATGTTTTTTTTTTGATTTAATATTTCAGAATTAATACCCCACAAAGATGCAGCACTAATGAATACCCGAGCGTTAACTAGTGTTAACGTGTGTTAAGCCATTTGTATCGCATTGAAATATGGTTGTACTTTGCAGTCATGAAAGAACAACACTACAAAACAATCCTTTACTTTATTATAGCTGCAATTATAGGTACACTGGCAATACAAGGCTATTGGAATTATAAAAATTTTGAGGCTGGAAAGCAACAATTAATTAATGATGTGCAGGTTAGTTTAGACAATGCAGTCAATAATTATTACGCGACAAAAACGGAAGAACGGTTTCGTAATTTTACCTTTGTTGAGGATTTGAAATCAGCAGATTCCATTGTAAACAGATTTAGAAGCGATAGTATATTCAAGGGATTAAATGAA
>JBNMOX010000106.1:0-5857 GCA_051275835.1 Patiriisocius sp. | reverse complement strand
GAAAATCGTTGATGAAATGAATGGCTTAGGAATGTCTAAATCAGACTCTAAGCGTTATGATGAATTAGATGCTCAGCGTGAAGGCTTGTATAGAGAGGCTTTACCGTATTTAGAATCTGCCTTTACTTCTAGAGGTGATAACCCACAACTCATTAGAAAGTTAATGGATATTTATAGCCAGCTAAGCATGGATGATAAATTTGCTGAAATGAAAACAAAACTTTCTACTTTAGAAGGAAACTAGTGAGTTCTTATCAAATAAAAATAACCCCCCTTATGAAAATAGCGGGGGTTTTTTTATTTGATAAAAAGGAAGCGTTAAACAATACGTTTAATAACCCTTAGTTTATGTGTATGTGCATTCGTGTCTATATTAAATATACCTGAATGGTCTAATCTGTCAATACGCACTTTACCATGCGCATGTATGATATAATGATCTTCCATGATGATACCTACATGCGTAATGTTTCCTTCCGTGTTGTCAAAAAATGCTAAGTCGCCCGGTTCACTTTCTTCAATAAAGCTTAATGCTTCTCCTTGTGCAGCTTGTTGGCTTGCATCACGTTTTAATTTGTATCCATTAAGTTTGTATACCATTTGTGTAAAACCACTACAATCAATACCGAAAGGTGTTTTTCCTCCCCATAAATAGGGTGCGTTAAGATATAAAAGTGCGGTATCGATCAAATGTTTTTTTGGAAATTTTTGATCAATTGTAAGGCCATCAAACGTATGGTTTAATAGTGCCAAGGTATTTAAAGAACTCCCTATTACAATAGATAGCATTTGGTTATTTGGTATGGACACTACATCCACTAAGTCTTCAGAAAGGATTGGGTTTTGTTTTGAAAAACGTTGATGCAGTTCTTCTTCCATAAAGACAAATTGTTTGTTGTCTATCCAGCCTTCATATTTGTCAAAATCTAAACGAATCCTACTCCATTTTTTTCTAGACTCTAAGACTTTAAAAATTTCGCCATACAATACCTGCGTCACTAGTTCGCTACTGTCTGCAGCTTCAGTCCTAAGAGGGACTATACTAAGGTTGCAAATACCATATTTCATAGGATATTTAGGAGTTAGGCTCTTTCAATTACCATAGCAGAAGCACCACCACCACCATTACAAATTGCAGCAGCACCTAATTTGGCATCTTTTTGCTGTAATACATTTAATAATGTGATTAAGATACGAACACCACTACATCCTAATGGGTGACCTAATGAAACGGCACCACCGTTAACATTAACGTTAGTGTCCTTAAGCCCTAAAATTTTCATATTAGCAAGGCCTACCACTGCAAAAGCTTCATTAAACTCAAAAAAGTCTACTTGATCCTGTGTTACACCAGCTTTTGCCAATGCTTTTGGTAATGCCTTTGATGGAGCTGTAGTAAACCATTCAGGTTCATGAGCTGCATCTGCATATCCTTTTATAGTTGCCAAGATTGTTAATCCAAGTTCGTTTGCTTTTTCTTCACTCATTAATATCATAGCGCCAGCACCATCATTAATAGTAGAAGCATTGGCAGCTGTAACAGTACCTTCTTTAGTAAAAGCAGCACGTAAAGCAGGGATTTTTTCCATTTTTACGTTTTTAAACTCTTCATCTTCACTAATTATAAGAGCATCGCCTCTGCGTTGAGGAACAGCAACAGGTATAACCTCATCTGCAAATTTGCCTTCACTCCAAGCTTTCGCAGAACGTTCATAAGATTGTATTGCAAATGCATCTTGGTCTTCTCTTGAAAAATTATGTTCTGTAGCACATTGATCTGCACAAACACCCATAGCGTTTTTATCATAAGCATCAACCAATCCGTCTTTTTGCATCCCATCGACCAAAGTACTAGGGCCAAATTTTACTCCAGAACGCATATACATATAATGGGGGATGTTACTCATACTTTCCATTCCTCCTGCTACAACAACATCTGCATCACCTAAAGCAATGGCTTGTGCGGCACTCATCACGGCTTTCATACCTGAAGCACACACTTTATTTACCGTTGTACATGGAACCGTGTTTGGAATACCAGCACCTAAAGCTGCCTGTCTTGCAGGAGCTTGTCCTACACCAGCTTGAACTACATTTCCCATAAATACTTCTTCTACATGGCTAGCATCTAGATTAATTTTATCTAAAGCCCCTTTAATAGCAAAGCTTCCTAGTTGGGTTGCTGTTAGTGAGGATAAACCTCCCATAAAACTACCTATTGGAGTACGAACTGCGGAAACAATAACAACTTTTTTACTCATAATTGTGTATTAAAATGTTTTAATTTGGCTACCATGCTGTTACATAAATAGTGGCTGCGAAATTACATATTTCTAAGTAAATTATCAATCTTTACAGCCATAGGTTTTGTGATTCCTTAGACCAATAGGTATCTTTACCTTGAATATCAATTTTATGAAAAACACTTTAAGCACTTTATCTAGAAATCAAGCCTTATTGTATAGGGCGTTTCTATTTATTGCCGCTACTTTTTTAATTATCTACCTTTTTCCAAAAGGGGGGCAGTTTAAGTATGATTTTCAAAAAGGAAAACCTTGGCAATATGAAAACTTATATGCTCCTTTTAGTTTTACAATAAAAAAGGATACTGAAACCTTAGAAATCGAAAAAGAACAAATAATTAATAACGCTGTTCCTTATTTTGATATAGATGCGGGTATTGTAGACCTTGTTTCTAATGAGTTTACACGATTGTTACATGAAACCTATGTAGACTCTTTGTTTACTATTTCCGAAGCTACTATTAAAAGCATTGGAGATACTTTAATTGCGAAGGTTTATAATCATGGTGTTATAAATGAGTTACATCCCTATGATGGTGATAGGCTAGTGTACCTTAAAAGTGGAAACGAGATTGATGAGCTTACTTTTCATCAAATTGTAAAGTTTGAAGAAATTGGCTCGATTCTTAAAACGCCTGCTAGTACCGAAGATATTTCACCAAGTACTTTTTTAATTGAAAAAATACTCAAAAGGGTACTACAGCCAAATGTTTCTTTAAATTCCAAATTAACGCAAGCCGCTATTGATGATGAGGTGAACGGTATTAATCCTAATAGAGGAATTATAGAAAAAAGTGGTCGTATTATAGCCAAAGGTGAAGTGGTAGAGGGTAATACCTATCAAATTTTAGAATCACTCAAAGCAGAATATCAATCTCAAGTATGGACAAAATCAAATTATCTCTGGCTTTTGGTAGGGTATGGGCTATTAGTCATGTTGGTTTTGTTAATGTTATTCCTGTTTTTACAGAAGTACAGACCAGAAATTTATAACAATAATACTAAAGTAACATTCATATTTTTTAATGTGTTATTGATGGTTTTACTTACCACCATCGTAGTAAAGTTGGATGCAAAATATGTGTATGTTGTACCCCTTTGTATTTTACCTTTAATACTTAAGGCATTTTTTGATCCTAGATTAGGCTTGTTTGTTCATGTACTTACAGTCTTATTACTTGGATTTATAGTGCCTAATAGTTTTGAGTATTTGTTTTTACAAATTATAGCAGGTATTGTAACTATATTAACCGTTTCTGAATTATACAAAAGAGCGAATCTCTTTATTTCAGTAGGGCAGATTACCATTATCTATATTATTGGATATTTTGCTTTTGTCCTAATACAAGAAGGAAATATTTATGAATTTGAATGGGAAATTTTTGGATACTTTGTCCTCTGTGGCTTGGCAACGTTATTTGCACATCCCTTAATTTATTTTTATGAGAAGTTATTTGGTTTAGTTTCAGATGTGTCTTTATTGGAATTGAGTGATACAAACTCAAAATTACTGAAAGAACTTTCTAATAAAGCTCCTGGTACCTTTCACCATTCATTAAACGTAGCGAATCTTGCCGAAGCAGCTGCTCAAGAAATTGGAGCCAATTCTATGCTGGTACGTGTGGGTGCATTGTATCATGATATTGGTAAAATGTCAAGACCAACCTATTTTACAGAAAACCAATTAAGTGGTATTAATTCTCATGATGAATTAGACCCTAAGGAAAGTGCCAATATTATTATTGATCATGTTATTGATGGAATTGAAATTGCCCGGAAAAATAAACTTCCAGATAGAATTATAGACTTTATACGTACCCATCATGGAACAAGTATGGTATATTACTTCTACAAAAAAGAGTTGGATAGACAAGGAACTGCCAATCCAGACGATTTTAGATATCCTGGTCCTATGCCGTTCTCAAAAGAAACAGCTATTTTAATGATGGCAGATAGTGTAGAAGCAGCAAGTAAAAGTTTAAAAGAACCTACATCAACCAAGATTGATTCTTTTGTAGAAAAAATTATTGATGGACAAATGGAGCAAGGACAGTTTTTGAATTCCAATGTAACCTTTAAAGAAATTCAGTTAATCAAGAAGGTTCTAAAGAAAAAATTGAATAATATCTATCATTTGAGAGTAGAATACCCTGAATAATACCTGCAATTTGTGTGTGATAATTAATCGAAAATATTATTTTCTGCATTCATTTCGTAAAAAGTAGTACTTTTGTATCCTGAATACGTTTCAGAACAATCCTTATGAGCCAAAAAACACTTTTAAACGCAACAGAGATTCATATCGCTTTGCATCGTTTGGCTTGTCAATTAATAGAAAATCACGACGACTTTACACAAACGGTACTTATAGGTATTCAACCTAGAGGTGGCTTTCTTGCGAAACGCTTGGTTAACCTCTTGGAGAAAGATTATAAAATTAAGAAAGTACAACTTGGTTTGTTAGACATTACTTTTTACCGTGACGACTTTAGAAGAAGTGAAAAACCCCTTGAAGCAAATGCCACCGCTATAGATTTTGTTGTTGAAGACAAAAAAGTGGTTTTTATTGATGATGTTTTATATACCGGAAGAAGTATACGAAGCGCATTGACAGCCATACAAGACTTTGGGCGCCCTAGCGAAATAGAATTACTTACCCTAATAGACAGAAGGTTTAGCAGACATTTACCTATACAGCCAGATTACAGAGGAAGACAAGTTGATGCAATTGATGGTGAAAAAGTAAAGGTATGCTGGCATGAAAATGAAGGGGAAGACGCTGTATATTTAATAAAAGAACAAATATAGGATGAGCGAGTTAAGCGTAAATCACTTATTAGGAATTAAATACATCACAGAAGAGGATATACAACTCATCTTTGAAACTGCAGATCATTTTAAGGAAGTTATCAATAGGCCCATTAAAAAAGTACCTTCATTACGAGATATCACTATTGCCAATTTATTTTTTGAAAACAGTACCCGTACTAGACTTTCTTTTGAGCTTGCAGAGAAAAGACTTTCTGCAGATATTATAAATTTTTCCGCGGCATCATCTTCGGTAAAAAAAGGCGAAACTTTAATTGATACAGTAAACAATATATTGTCTATGAAAGTAGATATGGTTGTAATGCGTCATCCTAATCCTGGAGCTGGGGTGTTTTTATCAAAACATATAAATGCCAGTATTGTAAATGCAGGAGATGGAGCTCATGAACATCCTACTCAAGCCTTATTGGATAGTTATTCTATAAGAGAACGCTTGGGAGATGTGGCTGGGAAAAAAGTAGTAATTGTAGGTGATATATTGCATTCTAGAGTTGCTTTGTCTAATATTTTTGCACTGCAAAAGTTAGGAGCAACTGTAAAAGTATGTGGACCCAAAACATTAATGCCGAAATATATAGAATCATTAGGAGTTCAATTTGAGCCCAATTTAATAAAAGCTTTAAACTGGTGCGATGTTGCAAATATGTTGCGTGTACAAAATGAACGAATGGATATCAGTTATTTTCCCTCCACTAGAGAATACACCCAGCAGTTTGGTTTGAATA
>JBNMOX010000105.1:0-5873 GCA_051275835.1 Patiriisocius sp. | reverse complement strand
TAGTAAGAGTAATAAGCATGCTAGCAAGGCAATTCCAATAATTTTTATAATTTTTTTCATAATAATATAATCAAATTTTATTTTTTTTAATTTTCCATCAGTCCTTCGTCAATCTCTTCTCCCATGGCCAAACCAAATCGTTTTCTAAAAAGGCCTACAAACAAGTACAATACAGGAGTATCTAGCAGCGCAATTAGAATTTTAAATAAGAAACCTCCAAGCAATAAACCGCTAAAGAGTTCCCATTTAATTTTTCCAAAGCTACACAACAATACTAAAACAATAAATGTGTCTACAAATTGTGATAAAAACGTAGAAAAGTTATTACGGAGCCACAAATGTTTCCCTTTGGTAACCCGTTTCCAAAAATGGAAAATTTGTATATCAATATACTGTGCCAATAAGTATGCCATCATGGATGCTAATACGGCAATGGCTGTAGCTCCAAAAACTGTTGTAAATAAAGAGTCATTAATTGGACTCCAATCTGTCGCCGGTACTGCATCGGCAACATAGACAATTAATAAAGAGAAAAAAGAGGCGAAAAGACCTGTTGTCACTATTTGGTTGGCTTTGCGTTTCCCGTATATCTCACTTATTATATCTGTAATTAAAAAGGTAATAGGGTAGGGTAATATTCCTGCCGAAATTTCAAAAGTATAAAGCCCAAAAAAATCCCAGTAAAAAAATTTCTGAAATATTAAATTTGAAACGACTAGCGATGCTATAAATAAGCCCCCTAGAATGAGGTAGATGCCTTGTGCTGTACGTTGATCTTGTATGGATAGTTTTTTCACAATAGGTGTGTATTAGAACAAAGATAATTGCAAGTCATTTTCTTTTGATTAATTTAGTCATAAAATTAGAACCATCATCGAAAACGTGCACACAGTATATTTGGGTTTAGGGAGTAACCTTGGCAATAGGTTTGAGTATTTGCAAGATGCTATCAATGCCATTTTTAAGCAAATAGGGTCAGTGACCAAGATTTCTAATGTGTATGAAACACCCGCCATTGGTTTTGAAGGAGCTCCTTTTTTAAACTGTGTACTAGAAGTACAAACCTATAGGACGGCGCATGCTACTTTAACCGAAATTTTACAACTAGAAAAGACTCTAGGTAGACAACGAAAAGATAGCGCTATCTACGAGTCTCGTCCAATTGATATAGATATATTGCTTTATAACGATGAAGTAATTAATAGAAAGCAATTACAAGTGCCTCACCCTGAGATTCAGCACCGAAAATTTGTACTCCAACCCCTAGCAGAACTTGCTCCACAAGCCATACATCCTATAGTACAGAAATCAATGGTAGCACTTTTAGAAGAAACCAAAGATGACAGTGTTATTGTCAAACAATCTAAGTGGTTGCGCAATCCTCTAAAAGATTATGACTTCTCAAAGCTTAACTATATAGCCATCGAAGGGAATATTGGTGCGGGAAAAACAAGTTTGAGTCAGATGTTGGCAACAGACTTTAATGCCAAACTCATTTTAGAACGTTTTAAAGACAATCCTTTTTTACCTAAATTTTATGAAGATCAGCATCGATATGCCTTCCCACTAGAAATGTCTTTTTTGGCAGATCGTTATCAACAGTTATTAGAAGATAGTACACAATTCGATTTGTTTAAGGAATGTGTAATAGCAGACTATGATGCCTATAAATCACTCATATTTGCTAAAGTCACCTTGCAAGAAGAGGAGTATAATTTGTATAAGAAATTATTTCATCTCATGCACAAAGAGTTGCCTAAGCCAGATGTATACATCTATCTCTATCAAAATACAGAACGACTCTTAGAAAACATAAAAAAACGAGGCCGTAGTTATGAAAAAGGAATTGAAGCTAGCTATCTACAAAAAATCAATGAGGGTTATTTAGAGTTTATCAAAAATCAACATAGTGACAGCATTAAGATGATTGATATCTCTGAACTCGATTTTGTAAAAAATAGAAAAGATTATTTGGCAATTCTGGATCAAATATTACAGTAACAAATAGCGGAAATAAAATAGAGGAAAGAAAAAAAAGCTCATGGTTGAAAACATCCTTCCCCAGCCCTTCCTCCGAAAGAAGGGAGCTTTGTTCTCTATGACCTACAAATTCACAGCTCACCACTACCAGCGCGAAGCGCGTCCTGCCAGTTATAGCCTATTGACTATAAATTACCGTCTAATCTTACAAAACAGATCCCAAAGAACCACCCCACAACTCACAGCGATGTTTAAGGAATGTTTGGTGCCATATTGTGGTATTTCTATAACCGCATCACTAGCGCTTACCACTTCTTGCTGTACGCCTTTTACTTCATGGCCCATTACAATAGCGTATTTTTGTTGGGGCTTGATTTCAAAATTTTCTAGTGAAATGGCATCTTCTGCTTGTTCAATACTCGCAATAAAAACACCTTCTTTTTTTAAATTTGTAATTACATCCATGGTGTTCTCTGCATATTCCCAGGTAACGCTGTCTGTTGCGCCCAAGGCTGTTTTTTGAATGTCTTTGTGAGGCGGTTGCGCCGTAATACCACAGAGGTATATTTTTTCAATCAAGAAAGCATCTGCCGTTCTAAAAACAGACCCTATATTATTTAAGCTTCGTATGTTGTCCAGAATAATAATAAGCGGTGTTTTTTCTGAAATTTTAAATGTTTCAGGATGTATCCTTCCTAATTCACTATTCTTTAGCTTTCTGTTTTTCATGCTGCAAAAATACCTTTTTTATGTAGTCAGACGTTTCTTGGCTTCGTAAATATTATAGAAATAAAATCTAACAAAATGACATTAAGCGTGTATTATTTCCGAATACTTAATTTTAATCACATTTTTTAGAAAATTTTTCTGTTTTATTTGGAAGTGTAGTTTTTTTTTCACAATATTTGCATTCACAAAGTTCAAAACTTTATTGAAATGTTATCAAGAAAGGTGGAGGGGTTAGACCCATTGAAGCCTTAGCAACCCTTGTACTCCCTAGCAATAGGATATAAGAAGGTGCTACATTCTACCCCGGTTTACTGGAGATAGATAACGACAAGTCAATATGTACTAAGCGTATTGCAGTCATTTTCTTATAACATTTTTCTGAAATCATTATTAATGAATACTGCCCTAAATTATGAAGCAGCTTTAATTAAAAAAAATTAGAAAAATGAGTGCAACAAAGATTATTCATTCGATCCTTAGTGATCCATTAACAGGTGCTATTTCAGTACCAATCTACCAAACGTCAACCTTTATTCAAGACGCTCCTGGTCTAAACAAAGGTTTTGATTATGCTCGCAGTAACAACCCAACCCGCAAAGTGCTAGAAGATGTTGTCGCCGAACTAGAAGGTGGCTATGCTGGTTATGCTTTTGGGACAGGATTGGCCGCCATTGATGCGGTTTTGAAATTACTTTCTGCTGGGGATGAGATTATTGCCGTAGACGATATCTATGGTGGGGCTTATCGTTTATTTACACATGTCTATGAAAAACTAGGAATTACGGTTAAATATGTAGATACAACCGATGCCGAAAACGTTGCAAAAGCAATAAGCAGCAACACCAAATTTATTTGGATTGAGTCGCCTACCAATCCAACGCTTAAAGTAAGTGATATTAAGGCTATTGCAACTATTGCAAAAAGTATCCATGCATTATTGATTGTAGATAATACATTTGCAAGCCCTATTGCACAACAGCCTTTGGCTTTGGGCGCAGATATAGTAATTCATAGCGGAACAAAATATATTGGAGGTCATAGTGATTTAGTCGCAGGATTGGTAGTGACTAAAACACCAGAGCTTTCTGATAAAATTAAATTCATACAAAATTCAAGCGGTGGAATTTTAGGTCCATGGGATTGTTTTCTAACGATTCGTGGTATCGAAACACTCGACATTAGATTTCGAAAACAATGCGAAAATGCATCTAAAGTAGCTTGTTTCTTGGTTGCCCATGAAGCCGTTGATGAAGTTTATTTTCCTGGATTAGCAACACATAAAAATCATGACATAGCCAACAGTCAACAAAACGGATTGTTTGGCGGAATTGTATCTTTTACTTTAAAAGAAAATACCGTGACTGCAGCCAATGCATTTGTCACTAATACATCTTATTTCAAGTTAGCCGAAAGTTTAGGAGGTGTGAAAAGTTTACTATGCCATCCGCCACAAATGACCCATGCCTCAGTACCTCGAGAAAAAAGATTGCGAGCTGGCATTAAAGACTCCTTAATACGCTTGAGTTGTGGTATTGAAGAAGCAGCTTATTTAATCAAGGATCTTGCCCAAACCTTCGAAAAAGTTGCATCTCACAAAGCTGTTTCAGCTGTTTAATTATATATTATGAGCACTCAAACTGTAGCAACAGAAACGGCCCGAATAGATATTGGGCTACTACAAAAAACAAGAGTCAATGTGATTGTTTTTGGTCATGGACAGGTAGGTAATGCATTAATTCGTCAAATTTTAGATAAAAAAGCACATTTATACGAAGCAAAGGATTTAGATATCAATATAATTGGGGTTGCAAATTCAACCCGAATATTATTAAATAAACAGGGTGTCACTAAAGATTGGGAGAAAGACAAGAAAGCATTTGGGGTTTCTTATACTATTGCTAGCATTCTTGATTTCGTAAAGCAACATCATCTGGAGCAGCTCATCGCTATAGACAATACCGCCGATGTCAATTTTGTAGAGCATTATGAAACCTTAGTCTCTCAAGGGTTTCATCTAGTGTCTTCAAATAAAAAAGCAAATACGCAGTCCTTAGAGTTTTATAAGAACTTTCGAAAAACATTACATAAGAACAATAAGAAGTATCTCTATGAAACAAATGTAGGAGCAGGATTACCTCTTATTGATACCATTGCCTTATTGCATGCTTCTGGAGAAAATATTACAAAGATTAGAGGTGTTTTTTCGGGTTCTATAAGTTATCTATTTAACGCATTTTCTGATAGTACATTACCATTCAGTACTGTGTTAAAGCAAGCCATTGGCAAAGGATTTACAGAGCCAGATCCCAGAGAAGATTTATGTGGTAATGATGTGGCTAGAAAATTATTAATTCTAGCTAGAGAACTAGACCTACATAATGAATTAAAAGATGTGGTGGTAGAAAACTTAATTCCTAAAGCATTAAGAGCTGGATCCAAAGAAAATTTCCTCGATACAATGTCATATTTAGATGTGCCATATAGCATCAAAAAGAAAAATTGTAAACCCAATCATGTGTTACGATATGTCGCCGAGTTATCTGGTGATTTGGCTAGGAATGATGGAGCAAAACTATCCGTAAAACTAGTGCAAACATTAAAGCAATCGGTCCTTGGGCAGTTAAGTGGAAGCGATACTATTTTTGAAATATACACAGAAAATTATGGTAAAAAACCTATTGTAATTCAAGGTGCTGGAGCGGGTGCCGAAGTAACAGCAAGAGGGGTCTTTGGAGATGTATTGCGACTGTGCGAGCAAATTAAATAAACGATTATAAAAGAATGAAACCTACAATTTATAAAGAACTGGAAAAAAGAATACTCATCCTTGATGGTGCTATGGGTACGATGTTACAGCGTTATAGTTTCACGGAAGAAGATTTCCGAGGAGATCGTTTTAAAAACTTTCATAAACCCGTTCAGGGTAATAATGATTTGTTGAGTATTACGCAGCCCAAGGCTATAGCAGAAGTACACGCAAAGTATTTTGAAGCAGGAGCAGATCTGGTAGAAACCAACACATTTTCTGGAACTACCATTGCTATGGCAGATTATGAGATGGAAGATTTAGTATATGAACTCAATTATGAAAGCGCCAAAATAGCGAGAGAAGTTGCAGATGCTTTTACCGCAAAAGAACCTCACAAACCAAGATTTGTCGCTGG
>JBNMOX010000104.1:0-5898 GCA_051275835.1 Patiriisocius sp. | reverse complement strand
TTCTAGTTTAGCAATATTTTCCATCACCTCAAACATAGACCTCCCATAATGATTGGCGGCCACCATAAGGCGTTCTATGGTAGTTTGCCCAATACCACGGGCTGGATAATTAACCACACGTTTAATAGCTTCCTCATCTTTTGGATTGAGTACTAAACGTAAATAATACAATACATCTTTAATCTCTTTTCGCTGGTAAAAACTAAGTCCGCCATAAATACGATAGGGGATGTCTTTTTTACGCAATGCATCCTCCATAGCACGAGATTGTGCGTTGGTGCGATATAGAATGGCAAAATCTCCGTTTTGAAGTTGTCCATTCATTTTGGTTTCAAAAATATTACTGGCTACAAAACGACCTTCATCACCATCTGTCATGGTACGGTTGACCATGATCTTGGGTCCTTCATCATTGGCTGTCCACACTACCTTATCCAAACGGGTTTTATTTTTTTCAATAATACTGTTGGCGGCGTTTACAATATTCTTGGTCGATCTATAGTTTTGCTCTAGCCTATACATCTTTACATCATCATAATCTTTTTGAAAGTTTAAGATGTTATTAATATTGGCACCGCGAAAAGCATAAATACTTTGTGCATCATCCCCTACTACGCAAATGTTTTGAAACTTATCACTTAAGGCACGTACAATGAGATACTGACTATGATTGGTATCTTGGTACTCATCTACTAAGATATATCGGAACCTGTTTTGATACTTAGCCAATACTTCTGGAAAGCGTGTTAAAAGTTCATTGGTTTTTAACAGCAAGTCATCAAAATCCATGGAACCCGCTTTAAAGCATTTATCAACATAGCTTTTATAAATATCACCCAGACGTGGAATCTTAGCCATCGCATCTGCCTCCATGAGTTCTGGGTTATTGAAATAAGCCTTTACGGTAACTAAACTGTTCTTATAACTTGATATTCTAGAATAGACTTGTTTGTATTTATAGACATCTTTATCGAGATGCATTTCTTTAATCACTGCCCGAATGACACTTTGAGAATCTTGGGTATCATAAATAGTAAAGTTGGAAGGGTATCCCAACTTACTTGCTTCTGACCGCAGTATTTTCGCAAAAATACTGTGGAAGGTTCCCATCCATAAATTTTTACCTTCACTTGCACCAACAATCTCAGAAATACGTTTTTTCATTTCACGTGCTGCCTTATTGGTAAAGGTGAGCGCCAAAATATTAAATGGGTCCACGCCTTTAGACATTAAAAAAGCAATTCTATAGGTAAGAACACGGGTCTTACCAGAGCCTGCTCCAGCAATGACAATCATAGCGCCATCCTTTTGTATGGTTGGTGCTAACTGTGCTTCGTTTAATTGATCTAGATATTCTTGCAAGGGATTATTCTGAAATGGTCACAGCTTCAAAATAGCTTCGAAAATGTGACGAAAATGAGACAATAAATGGATTGTGAAAATACGGAAAAGAGAACAATTGATGCTGCTCATATTTCAGAATTTATAAACAAAGAAAGCAATGCCTTTATTTCTGAAATTTGAATATATTTAAACATTAATATTAATTTGACCGCAATACCCATGAGAAAATACTACGTTCTCCTAGCACTTGCCATAACTGCATATACTGCAAATGCACAAATGGATCAAAGTATCCTCAAAGATATTGAAAACATAGAATCTCAAGTAATTGATGGGCGTCATTACTTTCATGAAAACCCTGAGCTTTCTAACCGCGAGTTTAAAACTGCAGCCAAGATCGCTGAACATTTAAAAAGTTTAGGCATGGAAGTGCAAACCGGTGTTGCCAAAACAGGCGTGGTAGGAGGAGTACTCAAAGGAAATAATCCAGGTAAAGTAGTTGCTTTAAGAGCAGATATTGACGGCCTTCCTGTTACAGAGCGCAACAGCCTACCTTTTAAAAGTAATGTAAGAGACACTTTTTTAGGCACAGAAACAGGTGTGATGCATGCCTGTGGCCATGATACACACATCGCTATTTTAATGGGCGTTGCCGAAGTTTTGACTAAGCATAAAGACAAAATCAACGGAACGATTAAATTTATTTTCCAACCTGCTGAAGAAGGTCCACCTCCTGGTGAAGAAGGAGGTGCCAAATTAATGGTAAAAGAAGGGGTGCTAGAAAACCCAAAAGTAGATGCCATATACGGTTTGCATATTAGTAGCAGCACTCCCGTTGGAACTATTACGCTAAAACCAGAGGGTATTATGGCTGCTGTAGAACGTTTTGTTGTAGATGTACAAGGAAAAGGATCTCACGGTTCTGCCCCTTGGAGTGGCGTAGATCCTATTTTAATTTCTGCTAAAATTATTGATGGATTCCAAACTATTATTTCTAGAGAGGCCTTTCTAATTGCAGCACCCGCAGTAATTACCGTCGGAAAAATCACCAGCGGAACCCGTTTTAATGTCATTCCAGAAAGTGCAGAAATGATTGGTACTGTGCGTACTTTAGACCCAGACATGAGAACCATGATTATGAAGCGTATGAATGAAATGGCTAGTGATATTGCCAAAGCATATGGAGGCACAGCTACTATAGATTGGCAAAACAATACCATTGTAACTTATAATGATCCAGCATCAACAACAAAGGCTATTACAAGCTTAAAAAGTGACGCAGGTCAAGACAAGGTTGAAGATATGAAAGCGATTACCGGTGGGGAAGATTTTAGTTATTTCCAAGAAAAAATACCGGGTGTGTATTTCTTTCTAGGCGGCATGACTCCCGGTAATAAGGAACCATACCCGCATTACACACCCGATTTTAAAATAGATGATGCTGGAATGTTATAGGGAGTGAAGTCCTTATCGCAATTAGCATTAGATTTTTTGAATGAATAAATTAGAGGATATTTAAAAAGGAAATAGTTAGCCTATGTCTGGTTGATCGCAATCAATATATACTGATTATCAACTAATTGAAGCTATCTACTGTGCTCGAACGGACATTAGATTTTTTTTAATATCATTATCAAATTTTGAAAATTATATTTTATGGAAGCCATTTTAGAATTTTTAGGAAACATCTCTTGGTGGATGTGGATACTAGGTATAATAGCAGTGATTGCTTTAAGAGACATCCTACAACGCAGACACACCATTAGTCATAACTTTCCTATCGTAGGCCATATACGCTATTTGTTTGAAAGTATTGGGCCAGAAATGCGCCAGTATTTTGTAGCCAACAATCGTGAAGAACTCCCCTTTAACCGTATTGAACGTGGGTGGATTTATGCCAGTGCCAAAAAGGAAAATAATTATGAAGGCTTTGGAACCGATAGAGATATCTACGCCCACCAGCATATTTTTATAAATAATGCCATGATGCCGTATCAAGTTGGTGAAAACCATATTCACACCAAAGATAAAAGCTTTTTGCCTTGCGCTAAAGTAATGGGAACATTCAACAATAGAAGACGTCCCTTTAGACCTGCTTCTGTCATTAATGTTTCGGCGATGAGTTTTGGCTCTTTGAGTGCCAAAGCTATTGAATCTTTAAACAAAGGCGTTCATATTGCCGGGGCCTACCACAATACAGGGGAAGGTGGTCTGTCTCCGCATCACAGTCATGGTGGAGATGTGGTCTTTCATTTTGGAACTGGATATTTTGGAGTACGTACCGAAGATGGCGGGTTTTCTATGGAGAAATTAATAGCATTGGTTAAAGATAATCCCTTTATACGAGCGATTGAAGTAAAACTATCTCAGGGAGCCAAACCAGGAAAAGGAGGTGTACTTCCTGGTGCTAAGATTACGCCGGAAATTGCAAATATAAGAGGGGTAGAAATAGGCAAAGATGTACTATCTCCTCCCAATCATAAAGCCTTTTCAAACGTTCCAGAAATGGTCGATTTTATGGAGCAAATTGCAGAAGCCACGGGATTACCTGTGGGTATTAAAGCGGCTATTGGAAAACTAGAACAATGGGAAGAACTAGCAGATATTATGGCACAAACAGGCAAAGGCCCAGATTTTATTACTGTAGACGGTGGTGAAGGTGGTACTGGAGCAGCACCACCAAGTTTTGCAGATCACGTGTCACTACCTTGGGTATATGGATTTAGTGATGTGTATAGACTATTTCAGAAAAAAGGAGTATCAGAACGCATTGTATTTATTGGGAGTGGAAAATTAGGGTTTCCAGCAAAAGCAGCTATGGCATTTGCCATGGGTGCAGATTGCATCAATGTAGCCAGAGAAGCCATGATGAGTATTGGTTGTATACAAGCACAAGTGTGCCATACCAATCGCTGTCCTACAGGAATTGCAACGCAAAGCAAGTGGTTACAAAACGGTATTAATGTCCCGTTAAAAAGTGAGCGATTGGCACAGTACTTTAAAACATTTAAAAAAGAATTTGTCGAAATCACCCATGCCGCGGGGTACGAACACCCCTGCCAATTTAAAATGAGTGATATAGAACGTAATGTAGACGATCACAACCTAACCAAAGAGCTTAACAAGAACTATTGCTATGAAAAAACACTGGTTCCTTTTACCGGGATGGAGTCTTTAATTTCTTGTGACCATTTGGGGGGTATTTCTAAGGCTAAAACAGAGTTAGACCTGCATTAAATTTCAACACAATACAAATCAAACAATTTCGTTATAGTCTTTTATTATCTTACACCTACATATACCTATGGAATCTCAAGCACTACTACCCTATTTTGCCTCTTTACTATCTGCCATTATTGTGGGAGTTATTGCCTTTGCCTTTTTTAAAACTCATACAGATAACGAAGAAGGACGGAGACGTTTTTTAATACATAAAGACGCCCAAGGAAAAGTATTACCGCTTCGCTTACAAGCCTATGAGCGTATTAGCCTACTCCTAGAACGTATAGACCCTAATAGCCTATTAATACGTATAAAACCAATTAACAACGATCTTAATAAATATGAAGAAGATCTTATTAAAAGTATAGAAGTAGAATTTGAACACAATCTTACACAACAAATTTATTTGTCTGCAGAATCTTGGAACGTGATTAAAACAACAAAAAATGCCACCATACAGACCATAAGACAAACGGCTATGAATGAAAAAGTTGATACCGCAGACAAACTTAGAGAAGCTGTATTAAATCATTTCATGGGCGAAGTAACACCTTCACAAAAAGGATTGGCTTATGTTAAGAAAGAAATTTACGAATTGTACTAACGCTTAAAATAACATACCCTAATAGTATGTAAATAAAGCTTTATACGTTTTTTATGTGTGTCTTTTTAAAGACTGAAGCTCTATACCTTTTGAGTTTATTAAAAGGATTTTTTTCTTCATAAATAAAAACACATTCCCTATTGTTTTTTTTCAAACCCGATACGTTCGAGATATGAAATTTCAGCAGGAGTTGCATTCTTTGCTGCATCTTGCACTAATTTTTGCATGGATTTTCTTGTAAGCAGGGTATCCAAATGTTTTCTAGCTACATTTCTAAAACGCCAGTAATGATGTGTTGCCGCTTGCAACAAATTACCTACAGTAGCAGTGTCCCAAAGGGATAAGGTTTCTATATGATTAAAGGCTATTTCGCGAACTTCAAAACTATACGTTTCACTGGTATACCCTTTTAATTCTACTATAAAAGACGCCTTGTTATCTTCTTGATATCCAACCGTATTCGCTGCCAAAACCAACCATAATTGCCTTAGGTTTCTGTCTTGAAAACCAATGCTTGCTTTCGTAGCTTCTAAATAGCGCTCCCTATTTTCTGGAATATATTGCCACAATTTTAGCAATGCTGTTTCTTGGGTGACATAAGAAAGATCTTGTAATAAACTTTCAAAATCTTTTTGCATGGCTTGCGGTATAGGGCCATCCTGTGCTAATGCTATGGCTTGGCGGACAAACAAGTTGTTACTTTCAAATGCTTTTTTATACAAGGGTAA
>JBNMOX010000103.1:0-5909 GCA_051275835.1 Patiriisocius sp. | reverse complement strand
TCACAAAATTACGACAGTTTTTTTAAACCAAAAGGAAACACCTATTTTTGATACAAGATTTTGAGAGCTCTCATTGATTGCAGCAAAAGAAAAATCATTAATGTAAAAAGCATCTGTGCATACAGGCGATACTATGAAATTCAACACCAAAACAATACATGGTGGGCAAAACGATGTGGATCCAGCATATGGTTCTGTAATGCCTCCAATTTACCAAACAAGTACCTACTCACAAACTACGCCTGGAGGGCATAAAGGATTTCAATATTCTAGAACAGGAAACCCTACTAGAGCAGCCCTAGAAAGAAATTTAGCTAGCATTGAAAATGGAAAATTTGGTCTTGCTTTTGGAAGTGGATTAGCCGCTATTGATGCCGTAATGAAATTATTAAAACCGGGTGATGAAGTAATATCTACCAACAATTTGTATGGAGGAAGTTATAGGCTTTTTACAAATATCTTTGAAGGTTTTGGCATAAAATTTAATTTTATTGACATGGAAAACGCCGCCAACATTGAAAACTTTGTAACAAACAAAACAAAACTCATCTGGGTAGAAACACCAACAAACCCTATGATGAATATAATTGACATTAAAGTGGCTGCTGCCATTGCAAAAAAATTCGCTATTTTATTGGCGGTAGACAACACTTTTGCAACACCCTATTTACAACAACCCCTGGCCTTAGGAGCAGATATTGTAATGCACTCTGCTACCAAATATTTGGGCGGTCATAGTGATGTGGTTATGGGAGCCTTAGTGGTTAGTGACAACGCACTTGCAGAACGACTTCATTCTATTCAGAATGCCAGCGGAGCAATTTGTGGACCCCAAGATAGTTTCTTAGTGCTGCGCGGCATTAAAACGCTTCATTTGCGTGTACAACGTCATTGTGAAAACGGAAAAGCTATTGCACATTACTTGGCAAAGCATCCAAAAATTGAAAAAGTATACTGGCCTGGTTTTGAAGACCATCCAAATCATGCTATTGCCAAAGCGCAAATGAGTGATTTTGGGGGCATGATTTCTTTTGTTACCAAAGGAAATAACTATGATGACGCAATTAAAATTGTAGAAAACCTTAAGGTATTTACGCTAGCCGAAAGTTTAGGAGGTGTAGAAAGTTTGGCTGGACACCCTGCAAGCATGACACATTGGAGTATTCCAAAAGAAGAACGTGAAAAAACGGGTATCGTGGATGCCTTAATTAGACTTTCGGTAGGTGTTGAAGATGTAGAAGATTTAATTGCAGATTTAGAACAAGCTATTGGCTAAATAAAAATACAAGTAGGCGCGCTAAGAGCAAACAATATATACTTGTCTGGTTGAACGCAGTCGAAACCTTCTTTAATGATGAGGTTTATAAAGTTCCCGACTGCGCGCGAACAGATATTAGAATATGCTTTTAAAAAACCTATTGTTTATAAAAATTCATCTCATCCAAATACTCCCAAACATTTCCGGGTAGCATAGGACGAATGTTTTTTCCCTCTTTAATGGCTTTCCTTATAAATGTAGATGATAGCTCCATGATAGGAGCTGGAACTTTCGTTATTTTAGAATGCTTATCAAACTGTGTTTCTATCGTTCCTTGACTAATTCTAGGATAAACAAACAACTCGTAACGTGCTAGTATGACCTCATAGTTTTTCCACTTATGAAAACTCTTTAGGTTGTCTTCTCCCATAATCAAGCAAAAATTTTGTTCAGGATATTTCTCTTCCAAGACGGCCAAAGTATGTACCGTATAATTAGGCTGCGGTACATCAAACTCAATGTTACTTGATTTAATTTTAGGATAGTCTTCAAGCGCCACGTCAACCATCATGAGACGGTGGTTATTATCTAGAAGTGTGCTTTTCTTTTTGTGAGGGTTATGAGGAGTGACTACCATCCATACTTCATCTAAAGCACTATATTCTACCATGAAATTGGCAATAGTAAGATGCCCTATGTGTATGGGGTTAAAAGTGCCAAAATAGAGGCCTATTTTTTTTGAGCTAGCCATTTATTCTTCTTCTGAAATACTATGGGGGTTCTCTAATGTTGCTGCGTTTACAAAGGGTTTTGCGATATGACTTGTGACCAATTGCTCTGCTTCTTCTAAAGCATGTTCTAGGGTGTCATTCATAATAATATGATCAAACTGAGGCGCTGTAGCCATTTCTACCGAGGCTTTGGCAATGCGCATGTTGATCTTCTCATCGCTCTCTGTTTTGCGTTTTTTGAGTCTAATTTTAAGCTCTTCCACACTAGGTGGTTTTACAAAAACAGATAAGGTTCGCTCCGGGAATTTCCGTTTAATACGCAATCCGCCTACCACATCAATGTCAAAAATTACATTTTTCCCCATGGCCCAAATACGCTCTATCTCACTATTTAAAGTGCCATAAAAGTTGTCGCGGTATACTTCTTCCCATTCTAGAAAATCATCTGCCTTCATGTGCTTTTTAAAATCTAATAGACTCAAAAAATAATAGTCTTTTCCATGTTGTTCTTCGCCTCGAGGTTCTCGAGATGTAGCAGACACCGAAAATTCTAGATTCAAGGCTTTTTGTTTTAGCAAATGCCTTACAATGGTTGTTTTTCCACTCCCTGAAGGTGCCGAAAACACAATTAACTTTCCACCCTTAATCATTATAATACGTTTAACGCTTGTTCTTTAATTTTCTCCAACTCATCTTTCATTTGTACGACCAATTGCTGCATGGGTGCAAAATTACTTTTACTACCAATAGTATTTATTTCACGACCAATTTCTTGAGTAATGAAGCCTAATTTTTTACCATTACTATCATCACTATGTATCGCTTCTCTAAAGTAGTTTAAGTGATTTTCTAAACGCACTTTTTCTTCCGTGATATCGTATTTTTCTAGGTAGTAAATAAGTTCCTGTTCAAAACGATTTTCATCAATCTTTTCTTTCAGTTCGTTTACAGCATTCCGTAATCGTTCTTTCACACTATCAATCCGTTGACTATCGATTGCGAGTACTTCTTCCAATCGATCACCAATAATTGTGATACGTTGCAAAAAGTCATTTTTTAAAACCTCTCCTTCGTCAGTTCTATAGATATTGATCTCAACTAAAGCCTCTTTTACCGCAGTTAAAATTTCGGAAAACTCATCTTCATTGATTTCTTCACGCTCTGTTTTTAAAGCATCTGGCATTTTGATGGCCATTTTTAAAAGCTCCGTTTCGTCTGCAGCAACTACTTGAGATAATTGCTTCATATACTGCTTGACGGTGGTTTCATTAAGTTTGCTAGACGTTTCTTCTCCAGTAGATTCTACAAACAAATTAAAGTCGATTTTTCCACGCGTAAGTCCTGTTGCTAGTAGCTTACGGATGCTTAATTCTTTTTCTCTATATGCAGAAGGAACCCGTGTGTTTAAATCTAAGCTCTTACTGTTAAGGGATTTAATTTCTACGGTAATTTTTTTGGTTGGCAACTGTATCACGTGTTTGCCGTATCCTGTCATGGATTGAATCATGCGTTGGTTTTAATGTTATTGTAAAAAATTGATAGCAAAGGTACACAAATCATCTATGCTATTATTCGTCGCTTAAGGAAGGGGGTTCCCGTCTAAATCAAAATGGCTATTTAAATACTTTTCTGTAGCGTAAAGTATATAGAACAATAGCACCGTATGTACTATAATCGTACTCAATAGATTGTATTGTGGGCTAATAAAGTAACATACCATGGGTATTAAAAAACTATACAAGCAAATTCTCACAAAAATGGCTGCAGCATAGTCGTTAGAAGCTTTCCAAACTTTTTGATTTTTCATAGATCTAGTCGTTCTATAGCCGTACAAATGATTCCTTTTTTTTGGAGTCCATTTTTTAAGTACAAGCGCCAATACCAACATAAATGCGCAATATCCTAAGGCAAGATATAACTGATTTTGATCTGAAATTTCATTTCCTGTCATGCTATTGTATTCAAAAAATCCAAAACGCGGCGTTCTGAGTAATAGTTCGTGTTTGTAGTATGGAACCCTACATGCCCTCCTGTTTTAGGCACTTCAAGATAGATGTTTTTATGGTTTTTTGCAAGATCAAAAGGATAGCATGGAGCCGCCAAAAAAGTGTCATTTGCAGCATTTAGTAACAGCACGGGTGTTTTCACATTGGGTAAAAACTGCAAGGCGCTACTTTTTTCATAGTAATCTGCAGCATCCTTAAAACCGTGTGCGGGTGCAGTATATATATTATCAAAATCAAGTAAGGTTCTTATTTGATTTAGTTTTTCCTGCGTCATCACTTCAGGAAATAATGTCATTTTACGTTTGTATTTACTACGTAAATCATGTAAAAAAGTGAGGGTATAGGGCAGGTTCTCTTTTCGCATTAAGCAATCTAAAGAAGACTGTAAATGAACAGGAGCAGAAACAGCTACCCCAGCTACAATTTTGTTGGATACCTCACGACCCTCCCCTAAATATTTCAATAATAAATTACCTCCTAAGCTAAACCCAACCAGTGCAATTTGATGATAGTAATCTTGCGCTACTATTTGATCTATCAGTTCGGAAAGATCTTCTGTGCGTCCACTATTGTATGATAAATACAAACGATTTTCTTCTCCGCTACAGCCTCGATGGTTCATAGCTGCCACATCCCAACCATGCTCTACAAGTTGCTTTCCATGACCTTTCATGTATACCCGCTGGGCATCTCCTTCAAGACCGTGTAATAATATAGCTACTTTAGGTGCTTTATTCGCTTCTGAAATATGATAACTCCAATCTACATCTACAAAATCACCATCGGTTAATTCAAGACGCTTTCTATGCTGAACCAATGTTGGAATAGGGCGCAATTTGGCCGAATAAATAGTAGAAAAATGACCGCTTTTAAAAAGACCTTTGGCCTGAAACGCTGAGGGTATAATTGGCATGAATAAAGTATTCCTAAATGGATGTTTTTGTCGTGTTTAAAACTACTAAAATTTAAAACATTTTGAAGCTTCAATTGATCTATTGAATTTATTTTTTGGAAATTAAGATACCAATTGGTATCTTTGTAGATGCGAAATGCCGAAATAACGAAAGAAATAATACTTAAAGAAAGTGCAAACCTATTTAATACACAGGGATATAAAGCGACTTCAATTAGTGATATCACGAAAGCTACAGGCTTAACAAAAGGGGCAATATATCGTCATTTTGAGAATAAGGCCGATCTAGAACAGCAAGCCCTTCATCGTTTAAGTACATTAATGTTTACAGAATTAGGGGCTAAAATACAGCAAGCTAACACCTTCCAATTAAAGATGGAGGCTACCTTTTCTTTTTTTGATTCTTATATGGAAACTCCTTTATATAAAGGGGGTTGCCCTTTATTAAATGCAGCAGTGGAAGCCGATGACACCAATATAATTCTTAGAAAACAAGCTTATATCATGCTCACACAGCTCAAGGCATCCTTGCATAGAATTATTAGTAATGCCATAAAAAACAATCAAGTAAAAACGGCTACAGACCCCGGTTTTTATAGCGTCATCTTTATCGCTACGCTCGAAGGAGGCATTATGATGAGTAAGTTAGAGCAAAGTAAAAACGCGATTACAACCACTATTGAGCACCTACGCACTTTAGTGAAAGACATTTCAAAATAAAAAATTTTAACTTAAATGATACCAATTGGTATCAAAAATATATGAAACAGTTTATTATTAAATCTATCGGTTCGTTTATTAACACCACAGCGCTCGTAGCTCCAATTTGGAGTTCAAATTATGCGTTTAATTTGTTGTGTAAAGTGCGTCGTGCCGGAATTTCAGAAAAAGGAAAAGCATTTTTTGCTCAAGCAACGCAGCACACGCTTTCCATAGGTGAGCACGATGCTGTGCTGCATCAATGGGGAAAGGGACCCAAAAACATCCTTTTCTTACACGGC
>JBNMOX010000102.1:0-5910 GCA_051275835.1 Patiriisocius sp. | reverse complement strand
AAATAAAATACAAGATCTCGAATATGTAAGAATGTTTGAAACTGTGAATACTGCAATAATAACTGCAGCAAAAAATACCTACTTAATAGAAAAAATAATGTGTGACACCTTTGAAAATAAAATCACTTCATGATAGATTATATAATTATAGGGGCTGGCCAAGCGGGACTTGCAATGGGGTATTACCTAGAAAAATTAGAAAAAGACTATCTCATTCTTGATGCAAATAATGAAGTTGGAGCTCCTTGGCTCAAACGCTGGGATTCTTTAAAACTTTTTACCTCTTCTGAATTTAACAACCTACCTGGTAAGAAATTTCCACACCCAAAAGGGCACTATGCGAATAAATATGAAGTAGCTGATTATTTAAAAGGATATGTCGCAGAATTTAATATGCCCATTGTCTTCAATCAAAAAATAAATTATTTAAGGAAAGAAGGAGAATCTTTTATTGTGAAAAGTGAAACTCATGAGTACAAATCTAAGAACGTAGTAGTAGCTACAGGACCCTTTCATACACCTTTTACTCCTGCTTTTCATACGAAGATTGACAAAGAAGTAGTTCAAATTCACAGTGAACATTACAAAGGCCCAGACCAATTACAAAAAGGGGACACCTTGGTCGTTGGAGCTGGAGATTCTGGGGTGCAAATACTTGATGAGATCTCAAATACAGATAGGAATGTATATTTTTCAGGAAACACAAATATAAAATCGCTTCCTCAAGAATTCTTAGGTAAAACCTTATGGTGGTGGTTTAGTAAAGTTGGTTTTTTAACGGCCCCTAAGGACTCTTGGATTGGAAAGAAAATAAGTAAAGGATTACAACCGGTAATAGGAACCGATATTAAAAAGTTATTTAATAAAGACAACCTAACCTGTTTGGGTAGAACATTAGATGCAAATAAGACGGATGTTGTTTTCGAAAAAGGCACCGTTTCAAGTATCAAGAACATCATTTGGGCTACAGGCTTTAAACCAAATTTTAACTGGATTGAAGGAGTTGAATTAGACGAAACACAGTATCCAAAAAATTACAGAGGAGTTAGCGATACTGAAGGGATTTACTTTTTAGGCATCCCTTGGCTATACACTAGGGGTTCTGCAACGTTAGGAGGTGTAAAAAAAGACGCTAAATATCTAAGAAATTACATCTGCAAAAAAGATAAATTGCTAAAACCAAATTGATGATGAATAAAAACTATCAAAATATTGAAGATAAAAGAGATGACGGATCGGTTTGGTTTAATGATTTACAACGAAAAAGAGAATTTGGCCCTAAACTAGTTGATACCCGCTATGCAAGTTTTGGAGATGGAACCAAATCTGTACATGCGGGACAGTATGATGATCCTCAAACAGGTGCTTTAGGAACGCCTATTTTTCAATCCTCTACTTTTTATTTGAACACATCTGCCTATGAAGCCATACAAGAAGGCCGCGGTAGAGATCAGTTGATATATTCACGATACGGGAATCCTTCACAATGGAGCGTTCAAGAAAAAGTATCTGCATTAGAAAATGCAGAAAGTTCGATTGTTTTCACCTCAGGAATGGCTGCCATTTCTTCTACTTTGCTTGCTATGCTAGACAAAGGTAGTCATGTAGTATCTTCTAGAGACATATATGGAGGTACATACAATTTTCTATATGAAGACTTAGATCGCTATAATATGTCTGTCACTTTCACTTCTCCTACAGACATTAAAGAAATAGAGGCTGCCATTAATGAAAACACGAAGGTGCTTTATTTCGAAGCCTTAACAAATCCGTTATTAAAAATTGCGCCAATTAAAGAATTGGTAGCCTTGGGAAAGAAGCACAATCTGCGTGTAATTATAGACAATACCTTCTTAACCTCCTACAACGTCAAAATGTTGGATTTAGGGGTAGACTTAGTCGTTAACTCGGCAACAAAATATCTAAATGGACATTCCGATTTAATTGGAGGAACCGTATCTGGCTCTAGAAAGCTAGTAGATCGTATTTGGCCACAATTACTTAAAAATGGTGGTTCCATGGATCCACACGCCTGCTTCTTATTAGAACGCAGTTTGAAAACGTTTGCACTTCGAATGAGGATGCATAACAGCAATGCTTTAAGCTTGGCAAACTATTTGGAAAAGCATCCTAACATAAGGAGAGTCTACTATCCGGGTTTAAAATCACACCCTCAATTTGAACTAGCGAAAGAACAATTACAGGGGAGAAATTCAGGAATGATTAGCTTTGAGATTGAAGGAGGGGATACAAATGCGCATCAATTATTAAATAATTTAAAACTCCCAAAAGAAGCTACTAGTTTGGGTGGTGTGGAAAGCTTAATATCCTTGCCATATAATACTTCTCAAGCCTCGCTTACAAAAGAACAACAAAAAGCAATTGGAATCCAGGACGGATTGATTCGTTTGTCTGTTGGGGTCGAAGACATAGAAGATCTTATCACTGATTTTAGCCAAGCTATTTTTAACGTTATTAATACCTAAACAATCATGCTAAATAATATTAACATATCTGGATTAAGTGAATATGCCAACGAAGTTAAAGAAAACAATATTCAAGGAAAAGCTTCTTATGGTGTTGAATTAAACTGGGAAAGCGGTACAAAAACTACGGTTTCAACAAAAAATATGATCCTTGGTGAACATAAATTAATTAGAGACTTTAGTTTCACTATTGATGAACCTACACAGCTTTTAGGCGTTAATTGCGCCCCAAACCCAGCAGAGTACTTGTTAGGTGGATTAGCAGGTTGCATGGCTGTAACCTTTATGGCTGGAGCTACGGCCATGAACATAGAAATTGAACAATTAAAGCTCGAGATTGACGGTGAATTAGACCTGCAAGGCTTCTTAGGTATCAATCCAAATGTGGAGCCTGGATTTCCCGAATTAAATTTCACATTTCATGTAAAAGGAACTGGTAGTCAGGAGCAATACGATGCTCTGATGAACCGAGTTAACAAACACTCTCCGAATTTAAATACAATCAAAAATCAAGTAAAAATGGTTGGCACACTAACTGTTTAAAACACTTCATTTATTCTAAATGAGATCCTAGGTTTATCTTTTTCTTGCATAAAGCCCAACAAAAGCGTAACATTACAAAACCAATTAAAACACCACTATGCAAGAAGACAATCTCTCAGATATCAATATTCAAGATCGAATAATTAAAGACAATAAAGAACTTACTATTTGGGAAGCCCTTATTCCAGTCATTATATTAATGGGATTACTTGCGTATAATATCTTTTTAAAAGATGGTGAATGGTTAGGAGCTTACTCCAACCAATACATTTTATTAATGGGTGGTGGAATTGCAGCTATTGTTGGATTATTCAATAAGGTTTCTATTGGAGTAATGCTCAAAGAAATTTGGGAAAACCTAAAAAGTGTTTATAAGCCTATTTTAATTTTAATGTTGGTAGGTGCTTTGGCGGGAACTTGGTTGGTGAGTGGTATTATTCCGGCTATGGTGTATTATGGTTTACAAGTATTAAGTCCAGAAATATTTTTACCAGCATCTGTTATTATTGCGGCGATCATCTCTATAGCAACAGGAAGTTCTTGGACCACCTCAGCAACAGTAGGTATTGCATTGGTAGGTATTGGAACTGCATTAGGTATTAACCCGGGAATGATTGCAGGAGCTGTGATCTCTGGAGCCTATTTTGGTGATAAAATGTCTCCATTAAGTGACACGACAAACCTTGCTCCTGCTATGGCAGGTACAGATTTGTTTACCCATATAAAGTATATGGCTTTCACCACGGTCCCAACCATTATTATCACACTCATTGTATTCTCTATTTTAAGCCTTACTATTAAAACTTCTGGAGAAGCAGATATTAGTAGCTTATTACAAACCATAGACGCAACATTTAACACTACAGGCTGGTTATTTATAGTGCCACTTATTGTAATTGCACTTATTGTTTTAAAAACGAAACCATTAATTGCATTAGCCACTGGAGTTATTTCGGCAGCTATTTTTGCTGTTATTTTTCAGCCAGAAATCTTAGCTGGAATTTCAGATTCTACACTAGGCGCTTTATCACAAGCTATTTTTAGTGATACCGCTATAGAAACACCAAATGAAACTCTAAACAAGTTATTTAGCGCTGGAGGATTGATTGGTATGTTATGGACCATTTTATTGATAGCTTCAGCAATGGTTTTTGGTGGTGTTATGGATGGTATTGGAGCGCTAGCAAGAATTACAAAATCCTTATTAAGTATGGCTTCTTCTGTCTTTGGCTTATTCGCGACCACCGTAGTGAGTTGTTTTGGATTGAATGTCGTTGCCAGTGATCAATATTTAGCATTGGTTATTCCTGGGAAAATGTTTAAACAAGCCTATGAAGACAAAGGGCTTGCCCCAGAAAACTTATCTAGAACCTTGGAAGATTCTGGTACAGTAACGTCAGTATTAATTCCATGGAATACCTGTGGAGCCTACCAAAGTGATGTTTTGGGTGTAGGCGTGGGCGAATATTTCATGTTCGCAATCTTTAATTGGTTGAGTCCGTTTATGACCTTGATCTTTGCCGCTTTCAGAATAAAAATTAGAATGCTAGGGAGTACTAAAACTGCCTAAACAAACTATCATAAAACATATAAAAGCTTCGGAAATAGCACTATTTCCGAAGCTTTTATAATAATATGAAACCACTGATAAAAACAAGAGACAAGGGCTACCTTAGTAAGAATCCGTATTTTTAAGTCCTGTATTTAAAACATGCAAAAATAATTATGAAAAATCACAGTTCACTTTTCGCTTTTTTAATTTGCTTAAGTTTTGGAGTGCTCTCTTGCAGTAGCGATGAAGAAACGTTTGACTCGACAATCACCCAGCCTGCGTTATTGGTATTAAACATTCAAAAAGCATTGAGAAATCAAGAAATCATCTTCTCATTACAAAGTGCCGACAATGAGGTATATACAGATATAGCAACCTTTTATGTAAATGGAAACCCAATAACGGGTAATACCTTCTCTGCTGCTGCTGAGGGTGTTTTTGAAATATCTGCTCGGTATTCTCTAGCTGGAGTTGAAACAAATACCGAAACTCAAGAAATAGAAGTTTTTATACCTAAACGCAAAGTACTTTTAGAGGATTTTACTGGTACTTGGTGTGGCTTTTGTCCCAGAATGACAACATTGGTAAAAGAAGCACAAACACTTACAGAACATCTTGCTGTCGTATCTATTCATGGTAATAGTATCAATACAGGTGTAGATCCTTTAACTATTGAAGAAGGTATGTTTTTAAAAAACTATTTTGAAGTAGTTGGCTATCCTACTGGACTTATTAATAGAACAGAATTTTGGAACCAAAATAACATAGCTCCCCAAATTGAGGCTACCGCTGGTGAGGAAACTAATATAAGTATTGCTATTAACTCAAATCTTATAGGTCAAGAACTAAGTATCGATATATCTATCATTTCTGAAAACACAATTGAAAATAAAAAATTAGTACTGTTCTTATTAGAAGATGGTATTTTGGAGGACCAAGACAGTTATTATAATGAAGACTCAAGCAGTCCTTGGTATCAAATGGGCGATCCTATTCCAGATTTTGTTCATGACCATGTGCTTAGAATGGCTATATCTAAACCACTAGGAGATACCATCATGATCACAAAGGCATTTGAGCTATACAGTAAAAATATAAGGCTAAACATCCCTATTCAATTCAACTCAAATCAATTAAGTATTGTAGCCATTGTTGTAAATGGAGACGAAACAGTGAACAACGCACAATTTGCTCACATTAATCAGCGAAAACCTTTTGAATAATTTCAAAAAAACATCTTAAAAACAAAAAAACTGCTCCCTCAAAAAGAGCAGTTTTTTTATGAGTATCCTAACATAACATTGTTATGGGTTTTGTATTTTTAAGCCT
>JBNMOX010000101.1:0-5920 GCA_051275835.1 Patiriisocius sp. | reverse complement strand
GCCGGTAAAGGTATTAGGACTTGCTAGTTGCGTGTAGTTTATATAGGTTCCAAAAATATAGCGATTCCATGTTTCGGTGGGTTCAAAAATTCGATAACTAGCATCAACTCCAAAGTTGTTAAAATTGTTTCTGAATTGCAAACCAAGATCATTGATATCATATTTTTTGTCAGCATACCTATGATCAAAACTGTATCTAAAATTGCCATGTGCTTTTCCTGCATATAAGAAAGAGCTATATCCAGTCTCAAGACCACCTTCCTCATTGATGGTACTGGTTTTTACTTCTGCTCTTATATTGTAGGTATTTCTTTTATTCATAATGTTTGAAACTAATGCCGTAACATTTGCATCTCTAAAAGAACCGGTACGAAATACGTTTGTATTTATGAGACCAATAGAAGAGTTTCCATTAAATTGTTGATCTGCTACTAGAATGTTATAATTGGTAAAAGGTTCAACTTCTTCTTCTCTGGTTTCACCGCTAATGACATTTTTAATCGTAGTATTTGTACTTTCTGTGATAGAATTGAAAATTCCTAAACCCAATCCATTTTTTGTTCTTCCAGAAACTTTTATAGCGTTTAATACTTTTACGGTTTCGGGATAGTCTATTAGTTCTTCATCTTCTGTGATTTCTGGTTCGTATTTTGGAGCGTTTCCGATGCGCCTTGAAAAAAATAAATTTCCTTTGTTAAAGAGATCAAGACCCTCTGTGAAAAATTGTCTCTGTTCAGAAAAGGTTTGTTCAAAGGGTCCCAAGTTTAACGATACGTCATCAAAACCTGCCTGACTAAAATCTGGAATTAATGTTGCGTCTAACGTAAAGTTTTCGGTAATTCCATATTTTACATCTAGCCCAGCATTATAACTTGAATCCCATTCACTTTCAAAACTATTTTGTACGGTAGATACAAATGGATAGAAAGATAAACGTACCGGTGGCTCTAAATTGGCTAAGCCTTTTAATTCTCCATGATAAAGACCAATATTTCCTTTTGTAATATCTATTGGACTCCATGTGTATTGAGATTCATCTCTTCTGAAACGTCTATGGAACTGTACTCCCCATGTTTCAAGGTTTTTGTTATCAAAACGCAAACACCTGTAGGGAATTTTTAGTTCTAGTGTCCAACCATTATTAGTCATCTGGACTGCGCTATCCCATACAGCATTCCATCCAAAATCTTCTCCTATACTTGGATTTGAGATGGCATCTGCTTGTCCTCCAGAAGCAAACACAAAAAATTCAGTGTCATTTTGTGCATCATTATTTGGGTTTAAAACAAAACCAAAAAAGTCTGCTTGGCCAAAATTATCTCGGCTAGATAATTGTTTTGAAATAAGTTTTGGATCATCATAAAGATACGCTGCTACATAGATAGCTTGATCATCATATGCTATTTTAACGATCGTTTTATTAGTTTCGGTGTCTGTAACACCCATATCTGGACGAAATTGAGTAAAACCAGAAGCTTCTTTAGCATTGGTCCAAATTTCTTCATCCAAAACCCCATCAATCTTTGGTGATTTTTCGATTCGTGAAATTTCAAGTGATTTTTTTTCTTGGGCTCTAAGCTGGAAACAGATTGCCACAAAAAAGCTAAATGCTACAATAGTTTTCATATACAATTAATTGCTGATAGTTATATAATAGACTAAGTATCCTAACTTGTGTTACAGCAATTTGAAAATAAAACTATTAAATTTTTAATTATTTCATGTATGCTTATTGTACAATAATAATTTGCGCTATTAATTCAAAAAAAAAGCTCGATAGTATACCTATGGAGCTGATCATATTTTGTAACGATTTTATTACATATTTGGTATAACTAACTCCTGTCCTGGATGAATCATATCTGGGTTGTCCAGTACACCTCTGTTTGCTTCAAAAATAGCGGTATACTTCATTGGGTTATTGAAATAATGCTTTGCAATTTTACTTAAAGATTCTCCACTAGCTACCGTATGGTGAGCATATATAGACGCATCTGCTATTTTGATATCTGCCATGATATCTGCAGGGTTTTCACCCCCAGCTGCTTTAATGGCATCCCATAATAGGTTTTTTTCATATGGTGTGCCTGCAGTACCACTTATGTGTAACACGTCGTTCTCCTCTTTAACATCTCCGTTTTGAATATTTAATTTTTCTCCAAGCTCAAGTACGCTTGCATATTTTGCTCTTATCATGGTATAAGGTGTTTAAATTAATGGATGCTTAAAGATACCATTTTTTCATTTGTTTTTTTTGTCTGAAATATCTTTTACAGCCTTTTTTTTACTTTATGATGCAGTTTCTATAACTCCAAGTGCAGCTCTTTCACCAGCTATCATAGCTGCATTTAATGAACCATTTAATTGTAGATCTCCAGCAAGGAAAATAGTTTCAGTAAGTCGGGTTTCAGAAGCTAACATTTCATATTGAATATCCTTCAAATTTGGCAAAGCCATAGGGATGTTATAATGCTTTATAAATGTACATGAATCTATATTGCAGTATTTTTTTAATTCTCTTAGAGTACCCCTGATGAGTTCTTCAATAGATAGGCTTTGATTATCTATAACGGTGACTGATAGCAGCTCTTTTTTTCCTGAAATAGTAGTTTTTAGACTTGAATGATAAAAAACATTATTGATGAGTGTTCCTGGGTTAGGAATAAGACCAATTAATGGTTTTTTGATGCCTTTAAATTCTGTTTCAAAATATAGGGTGTCACAAGACTTCCAGGTGGTCGTTTGATTTTTTAGGTTTTAAATAAGATGGCTAGCTTCTGCTGCTACAATGATGTAAGGGCTTTCTATTGCCTCGCCAGTAGTAAGCGTGATGGTTGTATCTTTAATAGCTGCTACTTTTGAGTTGAATATAAAAGTAGTATCCTTTAAATTTTGAGCTAATTGCCGAGGTATAGCTTCAATACCAGCTTTTGGTAAAGTGGCATAGCCCTCACCAAACATTTTATATACAAACTCAAACATTCTGCTAGATGTTTCTAATTTATTTTCAAGGAAAATACCACGAAAGAACGGCATAAAGAAGTCTGTTATCATACTGGAAGAAAAACCTAAATCTATTAGATAAGATTGTGTCGTTTGCTCTTTCTCAGAAAATATAGCTGGAATCGATTTTTTTTGTAGCCTCGTGTTTAATTTGAGTATGTTGAGTTTATCTGTAAAGGTTCCTATTCCAGAAGATAGCGTAGGGAATAATAGTGTTATATCCCGCAAAGGATCTCCAATGATTTTTTGAGTTCCATTTTTGAAAATAGCGGCACCTGGCAGAAACTTTTGAAGCGCTAGCGCATCAAAGTCGAGATATTTTTTAGCTGCTGGATAGGCAGTGAGTAGCACTTGAAAGCCGTGATCTAATTGATATCCATCTACCAAGTCTGTTTTTACTCTTCCACCCACCCGCTCTGTTGCTTCAATAATGGTAGGGGAATAGCCATGTTGCTCTAAGACTGTAGCAGCTATTAAACCACTAATTCCTGCGCCTATGATGTGTATGGATGGTGTATGTTTTTTCATTTTGAAAGGTTAAATTAAACACTTTTATTTTCAATTCAAAAATATTAATTAATGTTTGTTAAAATTAATGTTTAACATTTTGTATAGAATATTAAACAAAAAATACAAATACTTTTGTAAAACAAAACAGGTATGTTGTATGCAGCATATTATTTCACTCAAAGGTACTACATGAATAAAACAGCTATAGTTCGTTGCGAGCATTTTAATGCGGCGCATCGACTGCATAATAAAAATTGGAGCGATCAAAAAAATAAAGATATTTTTGGGAAGTGTAACAATCCAAATTATCACGGTCATAATTACGATTTAGAAGTAAAGGTAATTGGTTTATGTGATCCAGAAACGGGTTATGTTATAGACACTAAAATTCTTTCAGATTTAATTAAAAAAAAGGTGCTAGACAGATTTGATCATAAAAACCTTAATTTAGATACTGTAGAATTTAAGGACGTAAATCCTACAGCAGAAAATATTGCTATCGCTATCTATAATCTATTACAACCCGAACTAGCCTCTGGTTTGGAATTAAAAATTAAACTTTATGAAACACCACGAAACTACGTTGAATACCCTTATTAAAGAAAATAATCTCACCGGTTTTTCTGAAGAAGAAATAGGAGATGATCATATTTTCACAGGACTTGAAACTCCAATGCGACCAGATGCTTTTGTACTTTCTGATACTGAAAAGAAAGAAAGAATAGCTCCTTTGTTTGCTGAAATTATGGAGGTGTTAGGTTTGGATCTAACCGATGACTCTTTAAAAGGAACACCCAAACGTATTGCAAAAATGTATATAGAAGAAATATTCTCAGGATTAAATCCAGCGAATAAACCTAGCGTAGCATTATTTGATAATAAGTATCAATACAATCAAATGCTTGTAGAGAAGAATATAACGTTCTATTCTAATTGCGAACATCATTTTGTCCCAATTATGGGTAAAGCTCACATTGCCTATGTTTCTTCAGGAAAAGTAATTGGTCTTTCAAAATTAAATAGAATTGTGCAGTATTATGCAAAACGACCTCAAGTACAAGAGCGTTTAACCAATCAAATTGGGGAAGAATTGAAAGCTATTCTTGATACTGAAGACATTGCTGTAATTATTGATGCAAAGCATTTATGTGTATCTTCTCGTGGTATTAAAGATGATACCTCTACAACAGTCACTTCTTTTTATGGTGGTGTATTTAATACTCCAGGAAAGATTGTAGAGTTACAGAATTACCTAAACCAATAATTTATATACTATAGTAATAGTATATTTAAAAGAATAAGAAGTCATTTTTTAAAATAAGGCATCATGAATCTAGACATACCAAATCGCAATCGTACTGTATCAGAAAAAAAAGAGCCATCCACTATTTACGATGTCGCTATTCAATCTTTGGAAGGTGAACCCATTAATCTTTCAGAATTTAAAGGTAAAAACATTCTTTTCGTGAATGTAGCCTCGCAGTGTGGATTTACAAAACAGTATAAGGAATTACAAAAATTAAGTGACATCTATCTAGACTCTTTAATTGTTATTGGTGTGCCTTGTAATCAATTTGGAAAACAAGAGCCTGGGGATGCTTCTGAAATACAGACCTTTTGCGAGCGTAATTATGGCGTTACATTTTTAATTACCGAAAAGATTGATGTAAAAGGTAGTAAACAACATCCATTGTATGCTTGGCTTACTTCTGAAGCTTTAAACGGTAAAAGGAATTCTAGCGTACAATGGAATTTTCAGAAATACCTTGTAAATGCAAAGGGAGGATTGATAGACCATTATTATTCTATTACTAGTCCCATGAGTAAAAAAATCATCAGACATTTATAATGTCCATTGCTATCATTCGATTTTTATTCGATTTTGGTCTGTTTGTTTTAATTTGGATCATTCAGCGTATTATTTATCCAAGTTTTCTTTATTACAAAAAAGAGAATTTAGTGACTTGGCACAAAGAATATACGTCTCGTTTTAGTATGATTGTGATCCCTTTAATGCTTGCACAACTTGGAGTCTCTATATATCAGCTAACGATATCACTCAATCTCTATACTCTTGTAAGCGTTGCTATTATTATTTTTGTTTGGATAGCTACCTTCTTACAGTTTGTTCCAATACATGCTGCTATTTCAAACGGAAATGTAAGTGAAAAAATGTTGCATGACTTAGTTCATAAAAACTGGATTAGAACTATTTTATGGACGCTATTATTTTTAATAAGTCTTTATTGTTTGGATACTGTGAATTAATACAACCGTAATTACAACCATTTCTTTTTTCTAAAAACAAATAGCATAATCACAAAAATCACAAACATAATACCCAGTAGGGTTTGATACCCATACGTGTAATGAAGTTCAGGAATATTGTCAAAGTTCATTCCGTAGA
>JBNMOX010000100.1:0-5951 GCA_051275835.1 Patiriisocius sp. | reverse complement strand
ATATAAAAAATGCAACAACTCTTGGTACACTTGCCAAGTCTTACATGGACAAGGGACATTTGGTGCCAGATGAGGTAACTATTAATATGCTCAATGCTGAGGTAGAGAAAAACGGGGATGCTAATGGGTTTATTTTTGATGGCTTTCCAAGAACAGCTGCTCAAGCAGAAGCATTGGCGACACTTATGAATGAAAAAGATAGTCAGATCAATGCAATGGTTGCACTTGAAGTAGATGATGAAGTATTGGTAGGTAGATTATTAGAACGCGGAAAAACGAGTGGTCGTTCCGATGATGCGGATGAGTCTATTATAAGAGAGCGTGTTGCAGAGTACTATCGCAAGACAGATATTTTAAAAGATTTTTACAAGACCCAAGATAAATATCATGGGGTAGATGGTGTTGGGAATATAGAAGAAATTACTGCTCGTTTGAGCCAAGTATTTGATAGATTATAAAATCCTCAACCAGCCTCTCCCAGGGGGAGAGGGGCTATAAGCTTATAAACTCCTCAATTTTTAAACTTAATAAGATTCCCGCCTAGGTGGGAAATGGATATGACTGAAGGAAATTTTGTTGACTATGTAAAAGTACATGTAACCTCTGGAAAAGGAGGACAAGGGAGTGCGCACTTGCGTCGTGAAAAGTTCATCCCAAAAGGAGGTCCCGATGGAGGTGATGGAGGTCGTGGAGGTCATATTATCTTAAAGGCCAATAGCAATTTGTGGACACTACACCATTTAAAATTTAAGCGTCACTATAAAGCTGGCTATGGAGGTGCAGGGAGTAAGCAAACTAGTACAGGAGCAGATGGAGCAGATGTCTATGTTGAAGTACCTTTAGGAACGGTGGTTATTAATACCGAAACAGGCGAGCGTTTAAAAGAATTATTGGTGCATGATGAGGAACTTATCCTTGCCAAAGGAGGCATGGGTGGATTAGGAAATAACAACTTTAAATCTTCTACAAATCAAACACCACGCTATGCGCAGCCTGGTATGGAAGGAGAAGAAGGAAGCTTTACCTTAGAAATGAAAGTCTTGGCAGATGTAGGTTTGGTAGGATTTCCAAATGCTGGAAAGTCTACATTGCTGTCTGTTATAACTGCAGCAAAACCAAAAATTGCTAATTACGAGTTTACAACACTAAAGCCTAATCTTGGTATTGTAGCATATAGAGACCATAGAACTTTTGTGATGGCAGATATTCCTGGAATTATAGAAGGTGCTGCTGAAGGAAAAGGGCTTGGACATTATTTCTTACGCCATATAGAACGTAATTCTACCTTATTGTTTTTAATTCCTGCCGATGCAGATGATATTAGAAAGCAATACGATATCTTACTAGACGAATTAAAACGCTACAATCCAGAATTACTAGATAAAGACAAACTAGTCGCAATCTCAAAAAGTGATATGCTAGATGTTGAGCTAAAAACTGAAATGAAAGCAGAACTAGATAAAGATTTTGAAGGCATTCCGTATTTGTTTTTTAGTTCTATGGCGCAACAAGGGTTGATGGAGTTGAAGGATAAGCTTTGGGCAATGCTAAATGAAACTTCTGTGCATTAACGCTCCGAAAATTAAAACTCCAAATTCTGTTTAAAAATACTAGATTGACGTCTAGAAACTTCAATCTCTTTTTCATTAGATAGCAGTAATTTAAGTGTTCCTTTAAAATAAGGGGACACTTTTTTTATGGCTTTTAAATTAATGATTTGCTGCCTACTGGTTCTAAAAAACAAACACTCAGGAAGTTTACTCTCTATGTGATTAAGCGATTTGTAAATAAGTGGCCTATGGTTTCTAAAATATACGCGCGTGTAATTGCCTACAATTTCAAACAATATAATGTCTTTAACCACCACCATCCAACAATGGTCTCCATCTTTGATAAAAATCTGACTGTTTTCTGATAAGAGTGGTGAGTTATCTTTTTCTTCCAATAAGGGATCAAGTTTCTCAATAGTCTTAGCAAAACGTTCTTTGTTTATGGGTTTTAAAAGGTAGTCGAAAGCATTGTATTCAAAACTCTTAATAGCATACTCATCATAGGCTGTCGTGAAAATAACTACAGGGATTTCATCTAGCATTTCTAGCAAAGCAAAGCCGTCTTTGTCGGGCATGTTGATATCTAGAAACAACAGTTGTGGTTGTGTTTTTATAATAAGGTGATAGCCATTGGCTACATTTTCTGCTTCGCCTATAATAGTAATGTTTGGATGATCTTTTAAGAGCTCTTTTAATTCATTACGAGCCAATCGCGAATCTTCTACAATAACTGCGGTATACGTTTCCATTACATGGGTATTTGAATGAGTGCGGTGACAAGGTGGTCTTTTTCTGAAAGTTCAAATCGTGCTGTATCGCCATATAATAATGCCAATCGTTCTGCTATGTTTTTAAGACCAATTTTAGTACTTCCCTTTGCTTGTATTAAAGATCCCGTATTGGTTATTTCAATAAACAGATTCTTGTTTTTTTCTGAAATGTTAAGTGCTACATGTCCTCCGTCTTTCTCATTGGAAATTCCGTGCTTCACCGCGTTCTCAACCAACATTTGAATAAGCATAGGGGGTATTTCTGTCGTGTATAATATTTCAGAAATTTCCGAAGAAAAAGAAAGCCTGTCTTCTAGTTGAATCTTTGAAAGTGCGATATAGTTATCTACCATTTCCAGTTCGTTTTTCAAGGGAATAGTATCAACATCATTCTTGGTAAGCGAATATCTCAACATATCTGAAAGACGCGTAATCATCTCTCGAGATTTTTCTACATCTTCTAGCATGAGTCCCCGAATATTGTTTAAACTATTAAACATAAAATGCGGATTGATTTGTCCTTTCAAAGTATTGAGTTGCGCCTCTTTCAAAGAAGTTTGCAGCTCTAGGCGTTCCACACGATTTTTTCTAGAATGTCTTGCGATTTTTATAGGAATGTAACATAATAACCATAAAAAGATGAAGCCAAATGCATTAAGAATATTGGCGACAATTATTACCGTTTCCATCTCTAATGGTTTCCCATGAAAGTAATTATAAATTGGTATGGTAAGTAAAAAACTCAATGCAAATAGGGTAGCTGCAACAATGAATCCACCTACAATATGAATGATGTCTTGTCTTCTAAATGCATCAAATGAAATAGTACGCTTTAAATAAAAACGTAATAGTGTCGTAATGGTTATTCCTGAAATAAACACTAATAACAATTCTGCAAGGCCATAATATCTGCTTTCTAGATTTCCAGATACCACTTTGGCGGCATTATTTAGCACTGTAGGAATTCCCCAGCCAATAACTTGCAAAACCCAAAATAAAACCGAATTTGAAATTTTCATAAATGTGTGTACATGCAAAAGCACAAAAATACCCTATTTCTATGCTCTCGAAGTTCTGTTAATTATTTGGTTTTTGCAAGAATCCAATCACTTACTAGTTCCAGTGCCACTGGCGCAAACGTTTCTTCAATAGTTGCATACTCTTCTAGGGCTCCAGTGTTACAGGTTTGAAATAGATGATTAAGATTAGGTAATTCTTTGATGGTGATATCTTTATTGCTACCCTTAGTAAGTGATTGTTCTATGCCTGTTAAATTGAGTTTTGCTAGTACTTGAAAATCTTTTTCACCATTAATGGCTAATACTGGGCAGGTTACTTTAGATAGAAACTGTTCTGGGTTTGTTTTAATAAAATATACAATCCATGGACTGCTTAGACTTTTTGCCTGTTCCTTTATCATGGAGTCAGTAAGTGCTTCGGTATTTGAATTGTCTAGGTTTTCTTTCTTAAAATCTTGTAGCATGTTTGTGATGTCTACTTCAAGTGTTTCTGTTGTTGTATTATTTTTTACAATGTTCATTATTTTTCTGCCCAGCATTTCATTAAATGCTATGGCATCTTTTGGTGTTCCTGCAAGTTCTCCAGCTTTGGTAGTTTGAGAAATTAGAACTTCTTTGCCATCTGCTCCTGTGCCTGCTAATAAAACTATAAAATTTATATTGCGATCTTTTGCAGCAACCATAGGCGCTATAAATCCACCTTCACTATGACCAATTAATCCAATTTTATTTGGGTTGACATCTGTTCTTGTTTTTAAATAGTTCACAGCTGCAACAACATCTGTTGCGAAATCTGCAGAAGTAGCATCTTTTTGAGTACCCTCGCTTTTTCCAACGCCACGATCATCATAGCGTAATACAGCAATACCTTGTCTGGTGAGGTGATCTGCTAAGATTAAAAACGGACGGTGATTAAATATTTCTTCATTTCTATTTTGAGGTCCAGAGCCACTTATTAGAATAGCTACTGGTGGGTTTTTAATTCCGCGAGGTAGCGTAAGTGTCCCCGCTAGTTGTATGTTCTTGGCAGTTGGGTTTTTAAAAGTTACCTGTTCTGCAATATATGGGTAGGGTTTTTTAGGGTCTTGTGCACGTGGTTTTTGTTGGGTAGCCTCTGCTGTTGTTCTCGTTAAATTCATGTCAGTTTTAAAGTCGCCTTGCGCAAAGGTTCCAGTAATGTTATTTCCTTCAACAGTTCCCGTATAGATCATTTTCATGGCATCCATGGTAATCGTTACGGTATTGTCTAAAACGATAGTACTTGTAGTAGCAATACCCATTGCACCTTGATCTGGGCTATCCATGGTGGAGGTATAAGAGCCGTTCTCTTCTTGAATATGGAAATTTACCGTGAGTTTCATGGGGCCATTTTCTAAGAGCCCCGTCCAATCACCTTTTACAGTTTGTGCATTAATTAGAAGTGAAGAAATAAAAAGGATTAAGGTGATTGCGACTCGTATCATGGTGTTCGTTTTTTGATTATGATGTAAAACTACAGCAAGATTATAGTTTTAGAAAGCAAAATATGATGAGTGGTAGCTACCATATGATGAACGGTTTTGATGTTTCCAAAATGTTAAAGACATACATAATAATAGAATTGGTGTGCTTTTTGCTTTTTTTTATAAAAAATTAATTCATGAAAACAGTATATGTCCTTTTACTCTCTTTTTTGTTTGTATCCTGCGGTGCAACTGTTTTTGTAGATTATGATCCAGAAACTAATTTCACCGAGTATAAAACGTTTCAGTTTACGAACCACATAGAAAGCAATGTGTCTTCATTGGATGAAAATCGTATTATCAAAGCTATAGACAGTGTATTGGTTACCAAGACCTGGCAACGCACAGATTATTGTCAATTTTATATAGACTTTTTTGTAGCGTCTGTATATGAAGATCCCAGAAGTTCAGTACGTGTAGGTGCTGGAACTGGAGGCGGTGGTTTTGGTGTAGGAGGAAGTGTTGGTATTCCGTTGGGATCAAGTAAAATCCAAGAAAACGTTACTATTGAAATATACGAAGCCTATAATAATGGTGCTATGGTTTGGAAGGGAAGTCTTTTGGCAGCTCGTAAAGAAAAAGCCACCCCTGTTCAAAAAGAACTGCATTATCAAAAAGTGATTGCCACTATTTTGGAAAAATTTCCACCACAAAAATAGTACGACATACCTTAAGTAATTTGTATTTTTACATCCGAAATATGATGCTATGAAATGGTTTCTTTTTTTATTCTTTTTCCCTCTTGCCTTACTGAGTCAGACTCAGTTTGATCTTGCAGAGGGCTATTACAAAGAAGAAAATTTCGGCAAAGCCAAACCTCTTTTTGAAGGGTATCTTAAAGAACATCCTAAGGATTCCAAGACCATTGAGTATCTAGGAGATCTAGCTGGATATGCTAAAGATTGGGATACAGCTTTAGAGTATTTTGGAGCACTTGTTGAACAAGATGAATACAATGCAAACTATCAGTTTAAATATGGAGGTGTATTGGGGATGAAAGCATTGTCTGTAAATAAACTAAGAGCTGCCTTTTACATTAGTGATATTAAAGAACATTTTGAATTGGCGGCTACATTAGATCCTAGTCATATTGAAGCGCGATGGGCATTG
>JBNMOX010000099.1:0-5960 GCA_051275835.1 Patiriisocius sp. | reverse complement strand
TCGGTTTTGATGCTATTGCAGCACATGAAGCAAAACTATTAAGCTATGCCACAGAAAAGTTATTGGCTATTGAAGGTTTAAAAATTTACGGTACGACTAAAGAAAAAACATCCGTAATATCATTTAATATTGATGGAATTCATCCTTATGACATTGGCACTATTGTTGACAAATTAGGTATAGCTGTACGAACAGGACATCATTGCACACAACCTGTTATGGATTTCTTTAATATTCCTGGAACCGTCCGTGCATCTTTTGCATTTTATAATACCTTAGAAGAAATTGATATCTTAGTAGCTGCAATTGAAAAAGCAAAAATGATGTTATCATAAAAAACATAATCATGAAACAAGTATTCTTAGCTATTATAGCATGTTGCCTCATCACAACAGCCTGTAAAGAAACTAAAAAAGTAATAGATACAGAAGTACTTACTGGAAAGTATACCATAAGCACTATTAACGGAGCTAGCATATCACCAGCTGCATCATTGCAATTTACCAACACCGACAAAAGTATCAATGGGAATTCAGGATGCAATGATTTTGGCGGAAACTACTCTAAAGACTCCATGGCGATTAACATAGGACAACTTATGGTTACACAAGCCTACTGCGATGAGAGCATCATGAAGAACGAAAACGCTTTATTAAAAGCATTAAAAAATACGGGGACATTTAGCATTTCAGAAGGAGTACTTACCCTGTATTCAAAAACAGATAGAAGCACTTTACTCACTGCGACAAAAGATAAATAAAAATGACCATTGAAGCCATCCAAGAAGAGCTTATAGATGAATTTTCCATGTTTGACGACTGGATGCAACGCTATGAGTATATGATAGATTTAGGGAAGTCACTTCCTTTAATTGATGAAAGTAAAAAAACCGAAGATAGAGTTATTAAAGGGTGCCAAAGTAAAGTATGGCTAGACGCAGATATTAAAGGAGACAAAATGGTCTTCACCGCAGATAGTGATGCAATTATTACCAAAGGTATAATTGCTATTTTAATACGCACTTTTAACAACCAATCTCCAGCAGCTATTTTAAATGCCAACACAGACTTTATTGATGAAATTGGTCTTAAAGAACACCTATCTGCAACACGAGCAAACGGTTTGGTCTCTATGATTAAAAAATTAAAATTATATGCCACAGCGTATCAGGCAAAATTAAATAGCTAGTCTTTTTTGGCTCCGCTGAAATTTTAAAACAAAGAACACATTATTTGATAAGAAATATGGAAAACGAAACAATAGACACACAAGCCCTTGGAGAAAAGATTGTAAAAGTCTTAAAGACTATTTATGATCCAGAAATTCCTGTAGATATTTATGAACTAGGACTCATCTATGATGTATTTGTCAATGAAGATCATAATGTAAAAATATTAATGACCCTTACTACACCCAACTGCCCCGTAGCAGAAACCTTACCCGTAGAGGTTGAAGATAAAGTAAAGTCACTTAAATTGGTGAATGATGCAGAGGTAGAAATAACCTTTGATCCACCTTGGACACAAGAATTAATGAGCGAAGAAGCCAAATTAGAATTGGGGATGTTATAATTGAAGTTGTATGCCAGATCAAATTGTAAATAGAGTAGCCAACAGTGTCTTAAAGACCATAGATCTAGAAGACCTATATCCTGTTGGTACTCGTGTGGCTTTTGATATTGCCCCTTGGCTTACAGAAGGAATTGTGTTACGGGAAAAAGATTTTAGAGAAGCTGTAAACACACATGATTGGAGTCAATACAAAGACAAATACATTGCATTGCATTGCAGTACAGAAGCTATTATACCAGCCTGGGCTTTTATGCTAATCGCAGCGCAATTGGCTCCTTTTGCTAAAAAAATAGTTCAAGGCAATTTAGAACTTTTAGAAACCGTTTTATTTTCTGATATAATACATCAATTAGATAGCACTCCGTTTATTGATAAGACCTTAATCATAAAAGGATGTGCTTCAAAACCAATTCCTCCTTCAGCATATATCGAGTTGGTACAAAAAATACAGCCCATTGCTAAAAAACTTCTTTTTGGGGAGGCATGTTCTTCAGTACCGTTGTTTACAAGAAAAAAATAAGCGTCAAACAAACATTAAAAAATTATTCTTGGTGATCGTGAAGTAATTTTCGATGTACTTGGATAAATATTAGACCAAAAGCACGGAAGGTCTTTTGCTAGTTTTTTAAAAACGCAAAAGAAATGTTACGTTTGCTACCTATATTAATGCTAATTAAACTAATAAAAAAATGATTAAAAAATTACTTTTAATGATACTGTTATTTGTTGGAATATTTTCAATGAATGCGCAAACGGAAGAAGAGCTTAAAAGCCAAAAATCAGAAAAAGAAGCAGCAGCAAAAGCATTGCAATCAGAAGCAGATGCTATACAGGAACAAATAGACGCCCTACCTGGATGGAAACTTGGAGCATTTGGAACAGTAGGAGCTTCTCTCTCTGGCTTTAATAATTGGTTTGGACAAGAAAACCCAAACGTTAGTGCTGGAAATATAGGTATTACCTTTAATGGATTTGCAAATCTTAAACAAGAAAAATATTTTTGGAAAAATGCGCTTAATGTAAATCTTGGATGGGTGAAATTTGATGATAAAGACGACCCAACCGATACTGATGAATTTAGAGAGGCAACGGATGTATTTAATATATCATCATTATATGGTAGAAATATATTCAAAAACTTTGCAGCTTCTGTGTTATTAGAATACCGTAGTACGCTATTAAGTAATCTTAATGACCCTGGATACCTTGATATTGGAATTGGTGGTACATGGACTCCTATTGAAAACCTTATTGTTGTTATCCATCCCTTAAACTATAATTTTGTCTTTGCAGATAATGATGCGATATTTCAATCATCACTAGGTGCAAAAATATTAGTTGATTATACACGTAAATTTGGCGCGCTTGAATTAAAATCTAACCTATCTGCTTTTCAAAGTTATGAATATGCTAGATTATCTAACTGGACTTGGATAAACTCATTAGGATATACCGTTTGGAAAGGTATTGGAGTAGGGTTTGAGTTTGGTCTTCGTGGTAATGAACAAGAAGCAGTTAATTTCGCAACTACAAATTTTGTAGAAGGTAGTGGCCCAGCTCCATCCTTTGACAATGTAGATAATGAATTACAAAGTTTCTGGTTATTTGGTTTAAATTATTCTTTCTAAAGGAATTTAATAAACCTGAAAGCTACAAATAAGAAAGCCTCAACATATATATGTTGAGGCTTTCTTATTTACTCCTAAAGTTAATTTACAATATTAATCAACTAGCACAGCAACGTATTGTTGCTACTCTATATACGCTTCTGGATATAAGAAATTATTATACGGAAAACGTGTTACATGAATCTCACGTACTTTATCATACACTACTTTTCTAAAACTTTCAAAGTTCTCTTTATTTAGGGCTGAAATAAATATAGCGTCACCATCCATTTTGTTCATCCAAGTCCCTTCCCATTCTTCTAAGGTATAGTGTGCTTTTGTTTTTTCAGTCATTAGATCGTCTTCATCTATGGTTTCTGAGGTGTACGCATCTATTTTATTAAACACCATGATGGTAGGCTTATCCGCACTTTTAATTTCATCCAAAATAGCACCCACACTGGCTATGTGATCTTCAAAACTTGGGTGAGAAATATCTACAACATGTAATAATAAATCAGCTTCACGTACCTCATCTAAGGTACTCTTAAAAGATTCTATCAATTGCGTTGGCAGTTTACGTATAAACCCTACTGTGTCACTTAATAAAAAAGGCATATTACCAATCACTACTTTACGTACTGTTGTATCTAGCGTAGCAAACAATTTATTTTCTGCAAACACGTCGCTTTTGCTAATTGCATTCATTAAGGTAGACTTGCCTACATTGGTATATCCTACCAAAGCAACTCTTACCAATTTACCGCGATTACCTCGCTGCACTTCCATTTGACGATCTATCTTTTTTATTTTCTTTTTCAGCAAAGAGATACGGTCACGAACGATACGTCTATCTGTTTCAATTTCTGTTTCTCCAGGGCCACGCATTCCTATACCTCCACGTTGTCTTTCCAAATGCGTCCACATTCCAGTTAGTCTTGGTAGTAAATATTCATACTGTGCCAGTTCTACCTGAGTACGAGCATAGCTTGTTTGGGCACGTTGTGCAAAAATATCAAGGATTAAGTTTGTTCGATCAATAATTTTACATTCTAGAACTTTTTCGATATTCTTTTGCTGTGCTGCAGACAGTTCATCATCAAAAATAACGGTTCCAACATCATGTTGTGTTACATAGGCAAGCACTTCTTCGAGTTTACCCGTACCTATAAATGTTTTAGGATTGGGTTTTTCCATTTTCTGGACAAAACGCTTGAGTACATCTGCACCTGCAGTATAAGCCAAAAACTCAAGTTCATCAAGATATTCCACAGACTTGGCTTCATCTTGTTTTTGAGTAATTAAACCAATAAGTATGGCTTTTTCGTATTCTATGGATTTTTCTTCTATCATAGGTCTTTAAAAAGGCAAAGGTACAAAAGAGAACCGTAGCATTTTTTGTACTTTAGAGCCTAATACTATTTATTTTAGCACTTCTGAAATGGTAACAATCTAACATTTCAGAAGAAAAAATCACTTATGGCAACACCATCTACTTCTTGGAGCAAATATGCACTTGCATTTTATAATTTAGAAAACTTGTTTGATACTGTAAATGACAAGAACAAGTCCGATGATGATTTTACGAAAAAGGGTTTTAAACGATGGGACAAAGCAAAACTTGGTAAAAAAGTTCAAGATCTTGGAAACATCATACAACAAATTGGATTTAAAGAAACTGGGCACCCTCCTGTTTTAGTAGGTGTTGCCGAAGTAGAAAACAACCTAGTTTTACAAGAACTAATTGACTCTGAACACCTTAAAGAAAAAGGCTACCAATTTGTGCATTGTGACTCTAAAGACGAGCGTGGTATTGACACAGCACTGCTATACCGATCTCAGTATTTTAAAGTATTGACCACTAAGGCGCATGAAGTTTTTTTTATTGATAATCAGGGAGAGAAAGATTACACAAGAGATATTCTAGAAGTAAAAGGAACTATAGAAGGACAAGAAGTATATATCTTAGTCAATCATTTTCCTTCCAGACGAGAAGGAGAAATAGAAAGTGCTCCTAAACGCATGCGCGTTGCCAAAAAAAACATCGCCATAATTACAAACATCCAAGCAGAAGATCCGCAAGCTAAAATCATCATTATGGGTGATTTTAATGACGACCCACATAGTGCTAGTATAGTACATATGGTTGCTCAAGGATTTTATAATCCTATGGAATTACTCCTCACAAAAGAAGACGGAAGCTTAACATATAAAGGAAAATGGAATTTATTTGATCAAATTATAGTATCAGAAAATTTCCTGAAAATGCATGGCAATACCTTTAGATTTCATAAAGCTGCTATTTTTGGAGAAGATGTTGTTAAGGTCAATGAAGGGGACTATGAAGGATATCCCTTTAGAACCTATGCAGGACCAAAGTATTTGGGTGGCATAAGTGATCATTTTCCTGTTTATAGTATTTTCAAAATCACGAAACAAACCTCTTAACACAATTCATTTTATATCATCACGCTTTATAAACACTGGCTTTATCCTACTTTCTGTATAGGGATTTGTTCTAGTGATTTTAAGAGTTTATCATGTCTTTAATCGGAAAATTCTGTCGCAACAACTAAAAATCACAAAATATTAACATACGTTCTTATTTTTACCTAAATTTAGTCGCAAAATAACACCAAAAACTTCTGAATGAATACTCAATTACTCTCCCAAAAAAGTATAACAACGTATAAATTTATAAAGAATGTACGCACTACTATAGTATCTATGGTAGTTTTTTTATGTCTTAGCGTATCATATGGTCAAACGATCATCCCTTGTG
>JBNMOX010000098.1:0-5962 GCA_051275835.1 Patiriisocius sp. | reverse complement strand
TGGACCTGTTGTAGACGTAGAGTTTGCAAGCGGTGCCGAACTTCCAAAGATTTATGATAGTCTTGAAGTAAATAATAACGGAAACAAGTTAATTCTTGAAGTACAATCTCACATGGGTGAAAACACTGTAAGAACCATTTCTATGGATAGTACAGATGGTTTGAGTCGTGGTGTAGCTGCTGTTGCAACAGGAGCGCCTATACAAATGCCAATTGGTGCTGATATATACGGTCGTCTATTTAACGTAATTGGAGATCCTATTGATGGTATGGCCGAACTTCCTAAAGAAGGAAAAGATGGTTTGCCAATTCACAGGGATGCGCCTTTATTTGAAGAACTTTCAACTTCTTCTGAAGTACTTTTTACAGGTATTAAAGTAATTGATTTAATTGAGCCTTATGCAAAAGGGGGTAAAATTGGTCTTTTTGGTGGTGCCGGAGTAGGTAAAACAGTATTGATTCAAGAGTTGATTAACAATATTGCAAAAGGTCACGGTGGTCTTTCTGTATTCGCAGGAGTAGGAGAAAGAACACGTGAAGGAAATGACCTTTTGAGAGAAATGTTAGAATCTGGTATTATTAAATACGGAGATGATTTCATGCACTCTATGGAAGAAGGCGGATGGGATTTATCTAAAGTAGATAAAATGGCCATGAGAGAGTCTAAAGCAACCTTTGTATTTGGACAAATGAATGAGCCACCTGGAGCACGTGCACGTGTTGCATTGTCTGGTTTAACCATTGCCGAATATTTTAGAGATGGAGCTGGAGATGGTCAAGGAAAAGATGTTCTTTTCTTTGTTGATAATATCTTCCGTTTTACACAAGCAGGTTCTGAGGTATCAGCCTTATTAGGTCGTATGCCATCTGCAGTAGGATACCAACCAACATTAGCTACAGAGATGGGAGCTATGCAGGAGCGTATTACTTCTACTAAGAAAGGTTCAATTACATCTGTACAAGCGGTTTACGTGCCTGCAGATGATTTAACAGATCCAGCACCTGCAACAACGTTTGCTCACTTGGATGCAACAACAGTATTGTCTCGTAAAATTGCCGAGCTAGGTATTTACCCAGCAGTAGATCCTCTAGATTCTACCTCTAGAATCTTAACAGCTGCTATTTTAGGTGATGAGCACTATGACTGTGCACAACGTGTTAAAATGCTATTACAACGTTATAAAGAATTACAAGATATTATTGCCATTCTTGGTATGGAAGAATTATCTGAAGAAGATAAGCTTGCAGTAAACCGTGCACGTCGTGTACAACGTTTCTTATCACAGCCTTTCCACGTAGCAGAGCAGTTTACTGGACTTAAAGGTGTTTTAGTAGATATTAAAGAAACAATCAAAGGGTTTACAATGATTATGGATGGTGAATTAGACCACCTTCCAGAAGCAGCTTTTAACTTGAAAGGTTCTATTGAAGAAGCAATCGAGGCAGGAGAGAAAATGTTAACTGAAGTTTAAAATAGTAGTGAGTAGTTCGTGTTGAAATGTGAGTACAAGCTGCTTTATCAATACGAACTACTGCTAATTCAATACTAAAATATGTATTTAGAAATAGTAAGCCCAGAAGCTTCATTAGTGAGCGGAGAAGTTGAAAGCGTAACGGTTCCAGGAATGGATGGTGAGTTTCAGATGATGAACAATCACGCCGCTGTTGTATCTTTATTGACTGAAGGGAAAGTGAAATTTGCTGGAAGTCCAACGATTGCTGAAGGTTATGAAAGTAAATTCAAACAAGAAGATGGTAAATGGGTGCTAGATATCAACGGGGGTACTGTTGAGATGAATAATAATAAAGTTATTGTACTAGCAGATTAAACAGTCTTAATATTATATAGAAAGCCCAATCCCGATAGATATCGGGACCAAAAAATCCCAGACATATAGTTTGGGATTTTTTGTTTTATTCTTGTTCTATGAAGTCAAAAGAAGTGTATGTTTCAAATGGGAAAAGACCTTTTTGGCAAACCATTATAGCGGCAATGTTTTTTACAGTTGCCGTATATTTTCTTTATTTATTTTTTAGTCAGGCCTTTTTAATGAGCTCTGATAATGTCAAATCTTTTGGTGCTTTTTTAGAAGCTGCAGCCGTTTCATTTACAACTGGCTTAGGGTTTTCAATTGTTGTTGATTATCAATTTGATTTTGATGAATTGCGCTACAAAAAATTATTTTGTATTGGACCTATTAGAGTTGGTAGGTGGAATTTTTTTCAAGCACTTAATTATATTTCAGTATATAGAAATACAAGGGATGAATTTGAAATTAATCTATGGTACAATACAAACAAACATTTTATGATTTCTACGTTTCAAGAAATGAAGCCTGCTTTAAATAATGGACAAGTACTTGCCAATAAATTAAAACTTGATTTGTTAGATGCTACAAACCCTAGAGATACAAAATGGCTTTAATTACTGTTCATTTTTTAAAATGTCTCCTGGCTGGCAATCCAATACTTCACAAATAGCTTCTAAGGTCGAAAACCTTACTGCTTTTGCTTTGCCAGACCGCAGAATAGATAAATTGGCTTGTGTAATACCAATACGTTCTGCTAGCTCTTTCCCTCGTATTCCTCTTTCTTGAAGGATCTCATCTAAATATATTTTTATAGCCATAATTAGATCGTTAAATCGTTCTCAACCTGTAACTCAATACCACGCTTAATAATTAGCCCGACAATAAAGATAATTCCTGCCATAAAGAGAAACTCATTGCTTCCCCAATCTATCTGGAATGAGATCCCTTTCTTAACTATCCATTTGCTATATGATTTTGCCACGACCCCAATAACCGCTGCAACAACAGCATAGTAGCTAATTTTTGAAATGATATTTGATACCTCTACAGTAAATGGCTGTTCAAAATCTATTTTCTGAAAGATCTTAATGACTAAATAGAATAGATATGCTTTTAACAGACCTATAGTTATTAAAAAGGAAATGATATATAGATAATACTGTTTAGAATACCCATACAGTTGTGATAGATCAAGACCTCTATATAGGTTTTGTGCAGTATTTTCTTGAACAAAGAAAGATAATGTACTTGCTATGATAATGGTCCCTACTTTAATACATAAGCCAATGAATACGACCCAAGAGATAACCTTCATGGCCCTAAGAATTTGTTTTGTTTTCATAATTAATTATTGTTTTACGATAACAAATATATAAAAATTATTGTAAAACAATAATAAAATGAAGAAAATATTACCTAATGATTCTGCCAAGCTTCTGTATCTTTGATATATGTTACCCAAAAAATTACAAGATAAAATTAACGGTCGTATTCAAGATAATTCCTTGCGTAGCTTAGGCTTGTCCAAGAATTTAATAGATTTTTCAAGTAATGATTATTTGGGCTTTAGTACTTCAAAAATAATTTTTAAAAACGCTTCTGAAATATTAAAAAAGCATCGTCTTGAAATCAATGGCGCTACAGGATCTCGATTATTAACAGGAAATCATAGTTTGTATCAAGAAACTGAGAGCGACATTGCAAGCTTTCACCAAGCAGAGGCTGCCCTAATCTTTACAAGTGGCTATGATGCCAACATAGGGTTTTTTGGAAGTATTCCCCAACGTGGGGATATCATTTTTTATGACGCATTATGTCATGCCTCTATACGAGATGGTATAAGCATGAGTCATGCAAAAGCTTATAAGTTTACTCATAATGATCTAGGCAATTTAGAAAAGAGGCTTCGACAGGCTCAATCTGACAATAATCATCCTCCTGAACGTGTCGATAACCGAGCCAAAGACCAAAATATATACATCGTCACAGAATCTGTTTTTTCTATGGATGGAGACCAACCAGACCTAAAAGCGCTGGCTACATTATGTAAAAAAAATCATGCATATTTAATAATAGACGAAGCACATGCCCTTGGCGTATTAGGAAATCATGGGGAAGGTCTTGTACAAGCTTTAGAGATAGAAGATCAAGTGTTTGCACGTATTGTTACCTTTGGTAAAGGACTTGGATGTCATGGTGCCGCAATTTTAGGCAGCAAAGAACTCAAACAATACTTATTAAATTTTGCAAGAAGCTTTATTTATACTACAGGATTACCGCCGCATTCCATAGCCACTGTAAAGGCGGCATACCTAGCATTAGAAAAAGATACTCGTTTAAGGAAACAGCTAAAAAGTAATATTTCAATACTGCAACGTTGTATTGTTGAATTAGCCCTAACATTTCATTTTATACCAAGTCACTCTGCTATTCATAGTTGTGTTGTAGGCGGCAATAGTAGGACTAAGGATATTTCAGAAATACTTCAAAAAGCTGGGTTTGATGTCAAACCTATTGTATCTCCAACGGTTCCAAAAGGCCAAGAACGCCTGCGTATTTGTTTGCATAGTTATAACACTAAAGAAGAGATTCAAGACCTACTTACTTTAATTAAAAAGAACCTATAATCTTCCCCTCATGGCAAAGAGTGGAATGCTAGACGATACTAATATATATATGAAAAACCAAACCTATTTCATCACAGGAATTTCCACCGAAGTTGGCAAAACAATTGCATCAGCTATAATCACAGAAGCACTAGAAGCAGATTATTGGAAACCCGTGCAAGCTGGAGAATTAGAGCATAGTGACACCCATAAAGTACAGCAATTGGTTTCTAATAAAAAGACCGCGTTTCATGCTGCAGCATTTGACTTAAAAACACCAATGAGTCCGCATGCTGCTGCGCATATTGATGGGGTGAAAATTTCAGTAAAAAAAATAAAGCGGCCAACCACCAAAAACAACCTGGTGATAGAAGGAGCTGGAGGTTTGCTAGTCCCTCTAAATGATACCGAGACGATACTAGATATGATGCTGCCTGCAGATAAAGTGATTGTGGTTTCTCGTCATTATTTGGGAAGCATCAACCATACTTTACTTAGCTTAGAAGCTTTAAAAGCAAGAAAATTAAATGTTTTTGGAATTATATTTAGTGGCAATGAACATCCAAGCACAGAAACTATTATTGCAAAAATGAGTGGAATCCCTGTCTTAGGACGTATTGAAGAAGAACCTTATTTTGATACCCATGTAGTGAGAGAATATGCTGAGAAATTGATGTCTAAATTATAACAAAAGGGGTCACAAGAGCTTGTCGAAGTGCAATCCTCAGTATATTTGTTACTCATATAAAAAGCCTTCTAAAGGCTCAGGCTAAGAATGAATTTAAACGAAAGAGATAGAAAAAATATCTGGCACCCGCTAACCCAGCACCAAACAGCAAGACCTCCAGTGGGTATTGTAAAAGCAAAGGGCGCCTTATTATTTGATGAAAACGGAAATCAATACATAGATGGTATTGCCTCTTGGTATACAGCTATGTATGGACACTGTAATCCCTTTATCACAAATGCTATGATGCAACAAATGCAGACATTAGATTTTGTGATGTTTAGTGGATTTACACATGAGCCGGCTGTGCAACTTTCAGAAAAATTACTGGATATTCTTCCTGACAATCAACAAAAAATATTTTTTAATGATAATGGTTCTACTGCGGTAGAAGCTGCTATTAAAATGGCCATCCAGTACCACGATAATAAAGGTCAAAAAAGAGACACCCTTATTTCATTTGTAGATGGATTTCATGGAGATACGTTTGGGGCCATGAGTGCTTCTGGACTTTCTTCGTATAATGGTCCGTTTGAAGATTTTTTATTAAAAGTAGAACGCATACCAACTCCTCAAGATGATACTTTGGATGCAGTACTTACTCTACTTGAAAAAATCTTACAAGAAAACAACTGCGCTGCCTTTATTTTTGAACCTTTAGTACAAGGTGCAGCGGGGATGAAGTTTCATAGCGCAAAAGGACTTGATGCTTTGATTGCTTTATGCAAAAAACATCAAGTGATCTGTATTGCAGATGAAATCATGACAGGTTTTGGAAAAACTGGAACCAATTTTGCGGTAGATCAGCTACAGCACAAA
>JBNMOX010000097.1:0-5965 GCA_051275835.1 Patiriisocius sp. | reverse complement strand
TTTGAAATCGCAGCCATTGCCAATGGCTTTACCTTTGAAATTTTAACCCAAGGTGAGCATTATGACTATCTAGCCAAATTAACTATTGCGGAGAATACCCCTTTGCAGTAAGGCTATTCATAGTAGCATTAAACAAATCTCTACTCCAATATTCTGAAATTTGAGAAATATCTCTAGTAAGTTCTCCTTTTACACTGTCTAACTTTTTAGCAACTGGAGAATTGTAAAACGCACCTACTTCAAGACGCTGTTCTTTGTTTAATCCATCTGGGTCTAAACGCATCTGTCTGCCAGCTTCGGTACTAAAAAAAGCATTCAATTTTGAAATATCATCTTGCGCAAAGTACTTTCGGTATGCAGAAGAAAACATCCTAACCACCTGGTTTACAGCCTCTGGCTTATCAGCCTTAATGGCATCCCATTCAGATTCTGGAATATTAGCATTGGAAAACTGCTTTTTTAAAACATCCAACATAGCATCATAAACACCATTGTATTCGGCTACTGTACCATTGTTGGATAGATAAGAAATAACCGCTTCTTGAAAACCATTCTGTGCGTTTGATGAGAAACAAATGGTTAAAAAGAGCGTTAAAAAGTAGAAACGTATTTTCATAATGCGATTAAAAAGTTATGTTTGCTAAAATACAAATTTAATCCCATGACTGGCTTTTATAAAAAATTCACATTTATTATTTTATTAGTTTTCGTTGCAATATCTTGTAAAGACGATGATGGGGGAGAAACCCAAGATCCTAAAGCAGAAAACCGTAAAGCCCTAGGAATATCCGCAGAGGACTTATTGAGTGCAGACACTTATAAAAGTATGACTGTAGAACTAGTATACTCTCCTGCATATAGACCTACACAAGAAACTTTAGATGCATTTAGCACTTTTATTAATACACGTGTTAACAAACCCAATGGTGTTATTTTTGTAGAAACTATTATTTCAGATCAAAATGGACCTTTTTCTATTGCACAAATTAGAAATATAGAAAACGAACAAAGAACGCATTATACAGAAGGTGATGACATTGCTGTGTACGTTTATTTTGCAAGTGGAAATTCTAATAGTGACACAAATACAACCCTTACGCTTGGAACTGCCTATCAAAACACTTCTATTGTTATTTACGAGAGCACCTTACAAGAGGTAACAAATAATGTTCAAGACATTTTATCACGGCTAGAATCTAGCACTTTACAACATGAGTTTGGGCATATTTTTGGATTAGTGAACATCCAAAATGATGATATTCACCCAGGTGATGAGCATGAAGATTTAGACCATCCAAAACACTGTATTATTGAAGATTGCTTGATGTATTTTGAAGCTCAAGACATTACTCGTGAGCAACTATCTAGAAACATGCAACGTTTACAACGTCTAGGAAATATTCCTGAATTTGATTCTAATTTATGTATAAAAGATCTCCAAGCTAAAGGTGGAAAATAACATCCACACTCCCATAATTCAAAGAAGAGACAGAAAAGAGTAACCAATATTTTTTTACATTCAAACACAGTTACTCCATTGACAAACACGCCCTTGTTCTCATACTAGGTATACTGTCTTTTAGAATTTTTATGATATCTTTTTCAAGATTAGTAAAACCTGTTCACAAAGCAACTATATCTGCATTTTCGAACAAGCTATATGCATAAACGTTTGTTCAACGCCATACTGTGCCTAAAGAATATCATTATAAGTTTGCTTAAGATGTAAAGAGATAATAGTGTTTTTGGAATTACAATTTGATATTAAAAAAAAACCAAAACCTAATCGAAATAAAGCTTTGGCTTTTAAAACGTCTAATGATATAGAACTATTCCACAATCAGTTTTTTTGTAAGTGTATCATTTATTTTTAGAAAATAAACTCCTTGGGCGTATTGTGATACATCTATTGTTGTTAAGGCACCTGTTTCTTCTGTTTCAAATAATAATTTACCTGCGATATCAAATACTACGATTTTTAACACCTCTTGATTTGGAGCTTCAATAGTCACCGTATCTGACGTTGGATTAGGATATACAGTAATATCCATAGTATTAAAATCTGTTGTCGCTAAATTACTGTCTCTAATAAGTAACATTCCAGGCACAAAATTAGCATCTGAATATCTTAATGTGGTTACTAATAAGGTACCACTTTCAAAATAAGGATACACATTCCAAGCACCATTATATCCAGAGTTATTACTTGAAGGATATACATCAAAGAAACCAGTTTCATTCATGTTTTCATTTTCAATATCGCTAATATCTAACGTTCTAATGCCAGCAGCGTAATTTGCCAAATAATAGGTATCACCTTTCACATAACCATTATGATCAGTTGCCGAGGTAGGGCCCTCATATTCAAAATGCAATTCTGGGGTATCTAAGTCTTCAAAATCAAATACAATACTACGAGTATTAAAGCCTATATTAATCTCATCAATTTCATCTCCCAGGATAAAATAGCGATGGTCTTCTGTAAACCATCCTTGGTGCGTATAAACCGTGTTAGAATATGTTGCGGATGCTATTTGTTGTGGATTAGCCTTGTCTGTAATATCTACAATAGAAACAAACGATGTGTTACTACCAATATAAATTTCTCTTCCCGTATAATCTGTGTCTGGCCCATTATAGGTAATTACCTGTCCGTCATGACTGTATGAGTCTGTAGCAAATCCGCCAGCAGCTATAGGATTCAATGGGTTTGAAATATCTACAAAATGAGGGCCTCCATTAAACGTTGATGTTCCAACTGCGTATGCATAACCAGAACTTTCATTAATAACAACATTATGAGCATTACCAAAACCGTTATAATGTGCATCCTCAGTAAAATTCACAGGAGGATTGGAAACGTCACGAAGTCGTGTTAAATCAAAAACTTGCATTCCGTGCCCTGAAGCTTCACTTACGATAAAGGCATAATTATTATACGTTTTAATATCCCTCCAAATACTAGCACCTGTATGAGAATCAATTCTTCCTATGTATAGTGGATTGATAGGATCATCTATATTTAAAAAAGCTGTTCCATCATCTAAGCCTACCAAAGCGTATTCTGAACCAGTAGAAGGATCTGTCCATCCCCAAGAATCGTTTGCATTGTCTGAACCAAAAGATGCTGCTGTCATTTCAGAAAGAAGGTCGAACCCATTACATGGATAAACACCTGCCATACCACTTTCACAGGGTGTTTGCCCAAAGGAATACGTTACAGAACATAGTAACAAGAGATGTAGTATTTTATTCATAGCTATTGGTTTTCTTTCAAAGCAATATCACTATAATTTTTGCATAAACCTACATTCTGTTCTCACAATAATATCATATAGACTAATGCAATAGTATGGTAAACTCCAGCAATCAAGATATAAAAATGGAGCGTCTAGAAAAAAGAAGCACTATCATCATGAATATTTCGGCTATATCTTCTCAGACAGTAGGCTCTCGTTCATGAGGGTTTATAATAAAACCAATGAAGAAAGACCTACAACAGCCCATAAGAACTGGAGGTTCTTTTTGCGAGCCATTATATTCAGACATGAACTACCTGATCAAAAAACTACCAATCAAACGCATAGGTAGCACCACCCATTACTTGGATGCCCTGTACTGGATAGTTATACCATTTCTGGTAATTATCTCCTAACAAGTTACTTCCCTTAGCAAAAATAGACAAGCGCTCTGTTAAACGATAGCCTAGGTGTATATTGGCATCTAAATAACCATCTAGCGTCACTATAGTCTCAACGGCACCAAGCACCACATTATCATCTTTATCTTTACGTTCTCCTACATAAAATAATGACACACCTCCATACAAGGATTCTGTAATATTAAAGGTACTAAATAACGTAGCTTGAAGGGTTGGTAAATTCCAAGCCTCTGCTTGATTGTTTGTGTTATAACTATTAAAAGTTGCATTCACCCCTATAGAGAGGTTGGCAGAAAGCTCAGACTTTAACTCCCCAAAAACACTTAAAGTTTTGACATCATCATATACTAAACCAAAAGAATTTCCGAAGGTATACCCCGCTCTACCTATTGCATTCAAACTACGGTACAAGTTTGATTTAAAAAATGCTTTATCTTTTTCGTTGCTATATCCTGCTCTTACATTATAGGCAATTGCGTTCGTAACTTTTCCTTTTACACCCGCAAACGCATCATAGCTTGTACTGGTTGGATTGATATCTAGTGTTGGAGATACAAATGGGTTTACTTCCTTACTGCCATAAAAACTATTTTGTACTAAGCCTCCTTCTATACCACCATAGGCTATAAACAAATCGTCTACTACCTTATAACTTGCCGATAGGTTAGGATATATATATAGATCGGTTTCGTTGGCTTCTCCATCGAGTCCTAGATATGCAGCTACTCCTAGGTTTAAAGAGAGATCGTTTGTAACGATAGAAACAGAAGGCAATACTCCTATATTTAACTGGCTGTATTTTTTGGTGCCTGGCAAGAAAATATCTTCAGAAAAGCTTCCCGAAAGATAATCAAGATCTACCCCTACTTTAAAGTTATAATCACTTAGTGGAAAAGCAAATTCTGGCAAGGCAGAAATATTAAATTCAGAAGAACTGAAACTATCTCCCAAGTAACGAAGGTTGACAGCTGCTTTTTCAAAATAGGAGTCTTTTACAGCAATACTACCTCCCAATGTTGCCGAAAAGTAGTTTTGTGATACATTCAAACCATCAAAGAAGCTATCTGGAGAAGAACCAAAAGAATCATTGAGACCATACCAATTGTATTTTTGATGTTGGACACCGAAATCTAGCCCATAAGAAGCATCACGCTGTCTGCTTGAATAGTTCACATCCAATTGAGTATCTAAATAATCACTTTGGGTGCGAACCTCATCAATATCACCTAAAGAGGAATTGTGTTTAAAAAACACGCCTACATTATCGGTTCTACTTAACTGAAAATTACTGTACAACGCTCCCAATATGGAGGTATAATTCCCAAAGCCTAACGTAGCATAATTGTCATATAATTTTATTTTTTTTGCTTTTTCTACGGTGGCAGCATTTCCTTTCGCAGGGGTAAATGTTGATGCTACTGGCACAGAAAAAATACGGTATGCTACTTCTTCCTTTTGGGTGCTTATAGAATCATTTAGCACAGGGGTTTCCTTTACTTTAAAAGCATCACTAATTGTTGGACTATATGGCTTCACAATATTGACTACTTCTGTCCCTAGATCATCTTCTTGCCCTAAGGAGTTAAAAGGCATTACTAAGCATAGTAGTGCTACGGTATAAAAAGACCCTAGTGTTGGTATATTAAAAAAGTTTGAAAAGGTTGTTACAAACATATGTATTGTTTAAATAGAAATGGATTTGTTCTTGTTTTGCTCGCTTAATTTCCTTCTGGACTTTCTACAGAAGAATTGGTTTTAGCCTCGGTTGTTTTAATTTTATCAAGTTCTGTTTGAGCTTCACTAACAACACCTGGGTAGTCTGAGAAATTAGTAATAACACTTTCCAAAATATACGTAGCTTGATAGGCATCTCCTAGTCTGTAAAAATTTTTCGCCATCAACACCAAGCCTTTCGCACCATACAATTTATATCCAGAATACTCTTTGGCAAGTATTTGTACGACAGTATTTGAGTTCGCAAATTCTCCAGCTGCGTTTTTAAAATAAGCATCATAATACAATGCTTCTGCTGCCAATGATCCTGTAGCAATTTTAGCAACTTCTGCATAGGCTGTTTTCGCCTTCCCTTCATCTCCTGTTTTAACAGCAGAGCGAGCAATAATGATTTGCGCATCACTTTTAATCGTATTATCAATCTTAGTATTTTGTAACACCTTGTCTGCATAGGTCACAGCATCTGCATATTGTTGCAACTCATAGTTCGCTTTCATGGTGTTGGTTTGTGCAAAGATGATATTCTGCGGAAAATCTGCTTCGACCTCCAAACGAGTTAGATACTGTAAG
>JBNMOX010000096.1:0-6025 GCA_051275835.1 Patiriisocius sp. | reverse complement strand
AAATATGTAGCGACGCATGATGATGTTAAATACAAATTTTCATCTCAAAAAAATTTAAATCTATTTAATGAAAATCCAACAAAATATATCCCTCAATATGGAGGGTATTGTGCCTATGCGGTGGGTAAAAAAGGAAAAAAAGTAGATATTGACCCAGACACTTTTGAAATTAGAGACGGAAAACTATACCTCTTTTATAATTCATGGGGCACAAACACACTAGTGTCTTGGTTAGCGGAGTCTCCAGATGAGTTAAAGCTAAAAGCCGATAGACATTGGGAAAAACTGAAGCTTACGAACTAGTTATAGTATTTAGTGTATTTTTTTTATGTCTTATTATTTTTAAAAACACAAAATTAATGAATTGGATTAGCAGCCTTTTTAATAGACTACTAACAGCAATAATAGGCGTTTTCCATCAAGGGATACCCAATATTGCCCTTATAAATACTGCGATACGAGTACATATACAAAGTGCATTTACGAGTACCTATGCTGTAGTATGTAATGCGTATTAATATTGCTTAAACACTATAAATAAACACAAACTAAACAATGTCTTACATTATGAAAAAAATATTGATTGTATTATTCGTCGCTTTAGGGTATGCTGTAAACGCCCAAACCATAGATTATAACACAGATAATGGCTTTATTGCAGAAGGATACGATGTGGTATCCTATTTTGACAATAGCGCTACAGAAGGGAACAAAAAATATGTAGCGACACATGATGGCATCAAGTACAAGTTTTCAACACAAGGAAATTTAAATCTATTCAATGAAAATCCAACAAAATATACACCTCAATTTGGGGGCTATTGTGCGTATGCGCTAGCCACAAAAGGAAAAAAAGTCACTAGTAATCCCGAAACTTTTGAAATTAGAGACGGAAAACTATATCTCTTTTACAATTCTTGGGGAGGAAATACACTAGTTTCTTGGTTAGCGGAATCTCCAGATACATTAGCCATAAAAGCAACTAATAATTGGGAAAAAGTAAAACAAAGAGACTAAGCATTTTTTTGGCAAAAGAAAGTCTATTAGGCTAGTCACATCTCTTTTAAATTTATACAACTATGTCTCTTATAACGTATTTCTTTCTAGGTTTTATTGCAGCGATACTTGGAGCTTTACCTTTAGGTACCACGAATGTCGCCGTCATCAATACCACGATTAAAGAAAATGTGCATAGCGCATTAAAAATTGTTTATACAGCAGCATTAGCAGAATTAATGCTAGTTTTAATTGCGATTGGTTTTAACATGCAAATTGAAAATTTTGTAGACATGAATATCTGGCTACAATATACCATTGCGTTTATATTGCTGGGTGTTGGCATCCTTCTTTTGTTAGGAAGAAAAGAATGTGTGAAAGATGAACATGAAGCATGTATCATTATAAAAAAACGATTTAATATTTCAAAACAAATGTTAGGTTTCATTCTAGGGTTCGTTAATCCAACAGTATTGATTTATTGGATTTTAGTAATTTCATTTTTGAATAAAAAGATGATTTACTTAAACCCTAGTTCTGGGTTTATAGTATTATTTTTATTTATCATTGGTATATACCTAGGAAAAGTAATGACACTTTATGGCTACGGAAAGTTTAGTCATATTCTGAAAGTTAAAGTGAAAAACATAACTACGCGAATTAATAGAGTAATGGGTATTTTATTAATTTGTATTTCAATATTTCAGTTCACTAAATTAGTGTACTATTAAATTTAGAAACTTAAATAAACAGTAAATACTTAGTACTAGGATAGAACAATTAATACCCGTAAAAGTAAAGCCATGTGTTGCATCAATACTTTTACAAATAATAACAAATTTGACTTTAATAGAACAAAAAAATAAGCCAAAAACTAGTATCGTATAGGCCTAACCAAAATAAAATAAAAATGGAAAACACGCATGTAGAAACCTTTAAAGCAGAAGCACAAGGAAAAGGATGGCCTACTCAAATAAGCATTACAAATACAGAATGGACACTTCATACAGATGAACCCGTTGAAGATGGGGGGTCTAATACCGGTCCTAATCCCATGCAACTTTTTATTGCATCTTTGGCCGGCTGTCAAAATGAACAGGCCCAAGTGGTTGCTGAAGAACTCTCCCTTAGTATCACACAAATTGACATAAACGTTGAGATTGATTTAGACCTTTCGGGTTTTATGGGTACCGCAGATCATTCAAATGGTAGTTACAAGCATGTACGATTAGAAGCAGTCGTTAAAGGAGAAGTAACCAATGAACAAATAAAGACCTTGGGGCAAAGAGTAGATAATCGTTGTCCTATTTTAGCCTTGTTACGTACCAGTGGTTGTACCATTGAAAGTAGCTGGAGTACAAGCTAAAAGGATAGTCTTTTAGAGAAATATATTAACGTAAATCAAAAATAATTATGTTCGAATCTTTCAGTATCATATTTACAATAGCGGCACTGTTTAATTTTATAAATTATAAGTGGTTAAAGCTGCCAACGACCATTGGTTTAATGATTTTGAGTTTACTCTTAATTATTCCCATTACATTCAGTAAAACCGTGTTTCCAGCGTTTTATACATTCTTCTGTGACATTATCGTAAATGCCGACTTTAAAACACTCTTACTCAATGGTATTTTAAGTTTTTTATTGTTTGCAGGAGCATTGCATGTTAACCTTGGGGCACTTGCCAAAGAAAAAAAGTCCATCGTATTATTTGCAACCTTAAGTGTCCTTATTTCAACAGCTTTAGTGGGTGGGATGGTCTTTTTTGGGGCACAACTCGTTGGTTTAGAATTGCCTTTTATACATGCACTTTTATTTGGTGCATTAATTTCACCAACCGATCCAATTGCGGTTATGTCAATTTTAAAAAAAGCAAATATTGCTGAAAGTTTAGGCATCAAGATCGAAGGAGAATCTCTATTTAATGATGGGATTGGTGTCGTTGTTTTTTCTGGTATTTTGTTAATAGCAACAGCTACAGGAGAACACAGTACTGCAGAGATTGGAGCAGAAATTGGAACCCTATTTTTAGAAGAAGCTATAGGCGGATTAGGCTATGGGCTAGTCATTGGTTTTATAGGATTAAAGTTTATTCAATCATTAAAAGAAAATCCGCAGCTTGCCGTAATGATAAGCCTTGCCGTAGTAATGGGCGGAACCGCTGGAGCATTTATGCTACACATATCTGCACCATTAGCAATGGTTGCAGCAGGACTCTTTATTGGACATAAAATACACGTAAGTGAAGATAAAAACCCGGTACAAAAAGCGATCAATTCTTTTTGGGAAATTTTAGATGATGTTTTTAATGGAATTTTGTTTGTGCTTATTGGCTTAGCCATTCACCTATTAGAGTTTAGTGTTAGCTATATTTTACTTGGTATGCTAGCCATATGTATTGTGCTTTTTGCACGGTTTATATCCGTTTTAGTACCCTATTCATTATTAAAACACCAAGAAAAGAAACCAATAAAAACCATTGCCATTTTAACTTGGGGAGGCTTACGAGGTGGAATTTCTATTGCCTTGGCCTTAAGTTTAAGTGATGATCTTTCTGGAGAATTAATACTTCATGTTACCTATGTTATTGTATTGTTTTCTATTATTGTTCAAGGATTAAGTATTGGAAAAGTGGTGAAAAAATTATATTCTTAAAACCTATTTACTGTATGAAAATTGGAGCCTTAGCGTATTAAAATGTCTAATTTCATTAAATTAATGGGGAATAAATTTAATTGTGAATAAAACAATAGGACTCAAAGAAGCTATATCCATAGGAATAGGCGGAATATTTGCTGTATTAGGCTTAGCTGTAGCTTTAGCAAAAGGGGGGACACCTGTTTCTTTTTTAATTGCCGGACTTATTGCACTAATTACGTCCTATAGTTATGTGAAATTATCTCTCCAGTATCCGGAGAGAGGAGGCACCGCTAAATTTATTAATCAAGGTTTTGGTATTGGCATCTTTAGTGGTGGAATTAATAACTTACTTTGGATCAGTTATATTATTATGCTGGTTTTATACGCATCAGCTTTTGGTTTTTATGCCCCAAATTTATTTGAACTCACACAAAATAAAGTTATAGATTCTCACATATATGCTTCAGCTATTACAATACTAGCATCGGCTATTAATTATTACAGTATTGCTGTTGTTGGAAAAATAGAATCATATGCCGTTATCATCAAACTTGTTATCTTATTATCATTTGTAGGTTTTGGTTTATATGGTTTAATTGGTAATCCGCACTTAGAACAATTATCACCAGAACATTGGGAAGCTCCTTTTAAACTCGTTACCGCAGGAATGGTGATTTTTGTAGCTTATGAAGGTTTTAAATTAATTGCGAATGCAGCTCCAGATATAGAAAATCCTAAAAAAAATATTCCAAGAGCGTATTATTGGTCCGTTATTTTTGCAATCTTTTTGTATGTCATTATTGCTATCATAACCGTGGGATCCTTAGAATTTAAAGTCATTGCTACTGCTCAAGATTATGTTTTAGCAGAAGCCGCTAAACCCATGCTTGGAAAAATAGGATTTACTGTTATTACTATAGCTGCCTTACTTTCTACTTTTTCCGCTATTAATACATCGCTCTACGGAGGCACAATAGTTAATTTTGAAATTTCAGAAGATGATGAGCTTCCAAGTCAGTTTACGTATAAATTATGGAACCAGCCCATTGGCTTATTAATTACAGCAATTGTAACACTCATCTTAGTAAATACCTTAAAATTAGAAAGTATTTCAACTGCTGGAAGTGTAGGGTTTTTATTAATCTTTGCGATTGTTAATTTTGTTGGTTTCAAGTTAGCCAAAGACACTAACAGTAAAAAAAGTATTCCATTAATTGGGTCTATATTATACATTATCGCAATGACAGCCTTGTTAATTCAACAATATTCTACAAATAAAACAGATGTTTACATTGCGTTAGGCATCATTGTTTTGAGTTTTATTATAGAGTATATTTATAAAAAATCAGAAAAAAAGAAAAAAAGAAAATAAGAAAACAAACTAATTTTCTTTTGAGTGAAGACGAATCTATATTGTAAAAAAATATTCTTAAAAAATTTATATATGAATGATAAATTAAAAGAAAAGGCAGAGGATCAATACTTAATGGAAGAATTAAATATTGACAAAGAAGGGTTAAAACAACTAAAAAAGAAACTTGCAAAAGTAGCACCAAGATCTGAACGAGGTGTAGAAACGTTGTTTCGTTTATTGTCTAAAAACCAGTATACCCTAAATACAATGATAGATACAAAGTCAAATATTTTAATATCCATAAATGCTTTGATTTTGTCTTTAATACTAGGGACGGTAATGAGTCAATTAAGCGCAGACCCACACCTTATCTATCCTGTAATCATGATATTATTTACAAATTTGACCTCCATTGCCTATGCTATTTTTGCAACACGTCCAGAACTCGTTCACGGAAAAAGTGACACAAATAATGTCATGTTTTATGGTAACTTTCAGAATATGGAAGAAACTGAATATGTGGATACTGTTACCAATCTAATGAATGGAGGTGATGAATTATACAAAACGATTGCTAAGGACACCTACCATCTTGGAAAAACGATAGACCGTAAATTTAAATTGCTTCGTACATCTTTTAATGTTTTTTTAATAGGAATTATAGTATCCGTAGCTGCATTTATTGCTTGTCATGCTTTGTTTGGTGGCCTTATTTAATAAATAAATAAAGGTTTAATATCATTTCAGCACAAAAAAAATAAACCAAACAGTTGTGTGTTTTTTCATGGATATGTGCCCTAAAAACTAAGATGACACTTCAAACTTAGCCATATAATGTTTATTATATATCGATTCTAAACAAAAGATCTAAACCTACAAAGGGAGCTGCTGAAAACTCTGAATTTAGCCTAGTCCTATCATCTCCCCCTAATTGGAACGTTAATATCTGTACGCCAATAGTATCATCTTGAGCATATAAACCGTAATCTGTGGTGTCCAGACCTACCTTAGCTCGAAGAATTAGTTTTTCGTCTA
>JBNMOX010000095.1:0-6027 GCA_051275835.1 Patiriisocius sp. | reverse complement strand
TACCCTCCTAATCAAAGACACTCTAACCCCTACTATACAATATGATCCTTTGGCACCTCAGCGAGCTGCTTTTTATTCTGCTGTCATACCCGGTTTAGGTCAGGCATACAATAAAAAATACTGGAAAATTCCTATAATTTACGCTGGAATTGGAACAGGGGTCTATTTTTACTTGCAAAATGATCAAGATTACGATCGTTTCCGTAACGCTTATAAAAGAAGACTTGCCGGATTCACCGATGATGAATTTTACGGGGATAACACAGATCCAATTATTTCAAACCAGAGGCTCATCGATGCTCAAAAGACAGCTCAAAAAAACAAAGATGTAAGTATTATTGTTTCATTAGTTTTCTATTTATTAAATATTATTGATGCTAATGTAGACTCGCATTTTAGACAATTTAATGTAAGTAACGACTTATCACTGAAGCCTAAATTAAATTTTAATCCCGTAAATGCTCAGAGCAATTATGGTTTATCATTTACCTATCGTATAAAATGAAAATAGCACTATTAGGATATGGGAAAATGGGTAAAACCATAGAACATTTGGTGAAACGCCGAGGGCACTCCATCGTATTTAAAAGTTCAAGTGAGAAAGCAATAGGTGATGTTAGTGAGGCAGATGTAGCAATAGATTTTTCAACACCCGAAGCTGCGGCTGAGAATATTAAAAGCTGTTTCAGGTTAGGAATACCTGTAGTATCTGGCACCACAGGATGGTTAGATCGTTACAATGAAATCATAAAGTTTTGTAAAGACAGTAACGGAAGCTTCATCTATGCGTCCAACTTCAGCATTGGGGTAAATTTGTTCTTTAACCTTAACGAGCAACTAGCAGAGATAATGAGTCCTTGGGATCAATATAAGGTTTCAATAGAAGAGATTCACCATATTGAAAAAAAAGATGCTCCTAGTGGTACAGCAATTTCTCTAGCTGAAGGGATCATGCAACACATCAATAAAACCGGCTGGAAACTTAAGAATGCGACGGAAGAAGAAATTGAAATAATAGCAAAACGAATAGATAAAGTAAATGGAGTACACGAAGTAGTTTACAAATCTGATATAGATTCCATATCCATTAAGCACGAATCACATAACAGAGAAGGTTTTGCAATAGGCGCAATATTAGCTTCAGAGTGGCTTCAGCCGAAAAAAGGTGTGTTTACCATGAAAGATGTATTAGGTCTTAGTAAATAAAAGCAGGAAATAAATACTTAGTTGTATTCGAAATAAAGATTAAACAATGTGGTTAGACGCTGCATAAAAGGAAATAAAAAATGAGTTGGTCAGGTTGGTTACTTTTAATACTTATCATACAGGTTGTACACTTTTTAGGAACGTGGAAGCTATACATTAGAGCAGGCAGACAGGCTTGGGAAGCTGCAATTCCTATTTATAACGGGGTAGTTCTTATGAAGATCATCAATCGCCCATGGTATTATGTTATATTGTTGTTCATTCCAATTGTCAACCTAATTATGTTTCCTGTAGTATGGGTGGAGACATTACGAAGTTTTGGAAAAAACAAAACGATAGACACAGTATTAGGCGTGCTTAGTTGCGGCCTTTACATATACTACATTAATTACACTCAAGACGTTTCACACATCAAAGAAAGAAGCCTCAAACCACGAACATCAGGTGGTGAATGGGTGAGTTCAATTTTATTTGCTGTTGTTGCGGCTACTATCGTGCATACCTATGTGATGCAGCCATTTACAATCCCTACTTCTTCATTAGAAAAGACCTTGCTTGTTGGTGATTTCCTTTTTGTGAGCAAATTTCATTATGGTGCTCGTACCCCAATGACTGCGATTTCATTTCCAATGGTTCACGATACAATTCCTATTTTAAAATCAAAATCTTACCTTAAAGATCTTCAAATTCCATATTTCAGATTCCCTGGCTTTCAGGAAATAAAACAAAATGATATCGTTGTTTTCAGTTGGCCTCCTGATACCTTAACAAATATTACCGATAGATACTCTAAGGTTGATATAAAGCCACTAGATAAGAAATCAAACTACGTCAAGCGATGTGTCGGTATACCTGGAGACTCTCTTGAGGTACGTGATGGATATGTATATATAAATGGCACAAAAAACGAACTTCCGGGAAGAGCAAGGTTGCAATTCGGCTATGCATTTAGAACTAAAAAACAGTTAAACCCTAGTTTTGCAGCCCAACAGTACGATATTACAGATTTGTACCCAATGGACAACCCTCCTAGTTATAGGGTCTTCCGCGCTATGATGACAGACGCCGCCTATGAAAGATTTAAGAATCATCCAGATATGGATACCATTTTTAAAACAACCGCAGAAAAAGGAGTCTTAGACCCTAGTACGTTCCCACATCACCCAGATTATCAATGGAACACAGATTACTTTGGCCCTATGTATATTCCGAAGGCAGGTGCCAATGTCTCTATTACAGCAGAAACATTACCCTTATATCGTCGTATAATTGAGGTTTATGAAGGAAGTGAAATTGGAATTGAGAATAAAATCTCTCAATCCGGAACGCAAGTACTTCTAAATGGAACACCATTGTCGAGCTATACTTTTAAATATGATTACTATTGGTTGATGGGTGATAACAGAAATAATTCACAGGATGCGCGTATGTGGGGCTTTGTGCCCTTCACGCATGTTGTAGGTAAGCCCGTTTTGGTTTGGATGAGCTGGAATAGTAATGCTAAAGGTATTATGAACAAAATTCGTTGGGAACGATTATTCACGACAGTTGGTGGTGACGGTGAACCAGTATCTTATTTTAAATATTTCCTAATCTTAGTAGCAGGAGGGTTTGTTTTTGATTTTTTTAGAAAAAAGAAAAAGGCAGCCAAAAAGTAATCCAAATGAATTTTTAAATATCATATTAAAAGTTTGAACGTTAAACCACTACAATACGCTTGTGCTTTAAGTTATTGAATCTATGAAACATAAGTTGTTCTGCAATTGTGTTAATTGAACGAGGATACATAAAATTACTAAAAATTTACGGAAAACTTCCATGAATGCCATTTTGATCAATCTCTCCTATTTCCCTTCTATACTGCAAATGGTTGCCGTTTCTCAAGCAAAGAATGTAGTACTAGAAGTACACGGAAATTATCAAAAGCAGACCTATAGAAATCGAACCTATATTGCCCATAATAATGGCAAGCTATTACTGAACATCCCTATAAAACACATCAAAGAGGGAACCCAACGACAAATGCATTCGGCTGTAATAGAAAATGATTTTCCTTGGCAGTCGCATCATTGGAAATCAATAAAGACAGCATATAGAACCTCCCCCTTTTTCGAATATTACGAGCACGATTTAAAACATATATTTACGAAACCAATGAGTAGTTTACAGGAGCTTAACATTGAAATATTCAATATACTGTGTGAAACTTTAGGAATAGAGGCAGTTATCTCTAAAAGTTTAGAGTACGAACATCTCCCAAATATACTGGACTTACGTTCATTAATTGAAGTAAAAAGCAGTGTAAATTACAAGTTTGAAACCTACACACAAGTTCTACAAGAACACCACGGATTTTTACCAAATCTATCGGTTTTAGATTTGATATTCAATGAAGGACCAAACGCATTAAATTATCTAGAAACGCAGAATATTACTTTCAATTAGTCATCCTTAGTTTGGGAAATTGGAGACCAACCTACGGTGGTAACTATAGGATAGTGATCTGAAAAAGTTTTTTTTATAGTCTCGAAGTTAAGGATTTCAAAAGTTTCTGAAGCAAGAATATAATCGATCCGCATTGGATACGAATCAAAGAAATAAGTTGTACCTAACCCATTACCTCGCTCCAAATAGGAGTCTTTCATGCCTTTAGTCATTTCCCTATAAACGTAAGAAAACGGCGTGTTATTGAAATCCCCTGCAAATAAAACCGGATATGGTGAATTTATTTTATGAGCTAAAACTTCTTCAATCTGTGATTGTTGCGCCCTAAACCTATTGGATATCCTACCTAAAAGTTTTTTGGTATCTGCCTCCTGCAAATAAGAAACCTTTGCCACAACGCCCATAGATTCCAAATGTAAGTTATAAACCCGAATGGTATCTTGGGATTTAACAATATCAACATACAAGCCATTATTGTAAGTGTCTGCAAAATCGAATGCACCCTTATTTATAATAGGATACTTCGATAGAATTGCATGTCCAAAGTTAATCTCCTGAACCCGTCCTCTATCATTCTTAATCTTCCTGTGATAAATATACTGATATGGATATTCCGAAAATTTAACTTCTGTACTTCTGTCGTATTCTTGAATACAGACAACATCTGGATTTGTTGATTCTATAAATTCTGAAACATTTGACAGAGAATCTTCATCATAGAGATTAAACAAATGCACGTTATAGGACATAACTTTTAAAGTAGAATCGAACTGGCTAGAATCACCATCAGAAGAGAACTCTACAAAAGAATTAAAGAAAAAATATGCCATTATTAGGATTACTGTTGAGAGCAATAACTTCAATCTACCTCTGAGCAGCCAATATAAAGCGAAAATGATATTGAGAAGAATTAAGGGTGAAACTACAAGACTTAGCAAGGAAATAATCGGATAATTTTTCGGTGGTAAATATGGTAAAACAAAGGAGACTATCAGAAAAAAAGCCGCAATGCAATTAATCCAGAAAACAAATTTTTCTAAAATTCCCGATTTTTTCAAGTAGTTCTTTTATTACTTTTATTCTTTTCCTGCATTAAACAGAAAGTCTTTCTCTGCCTTGGTCAAACTCTCATAACCACTCTTGCCTATTTTATCTAGAATACCATCTACCTTTATCTGGTCCGTCGTTTTTTCTCCATTTGATTTCGGCTTCCCAGGTGTCGGTCGGGCTGTACGATGGACTTTTCTAAACGGTTTTTGAGTTCGAGACTTAAATAGATTTACAAACCAATCTATGCCATTTTCAAACCACGTACCGATGTCATTCCCCTTGGCCATTTGAGAAGCATATATATACCCAAAACCAGCCCCTCCTACGTGAGCTAAAAGACCTCCTGCATTACCAGAAGTAGGGATTTGAACCAGATCCAACAATATAACGAAAGCAGCAATATGCCATAGCTTAACGGTAAACATAAAAATCCGCATTTCAGTATTCGGACTATAAGTCGCCATAAAAACCATTATCGCCATCACAGCAGCTGAAGCTCCTATAAGATGTCCAGAAGTATTTACAAAGACAGGGAAAAGGTTATAAGCAAAGACATAAAAAAGTCCACCAAATAAGCCTCCCAATAAATAGACAGTTAAGAATCGTTTTGCATTAAATAAATTAAGAGCAATTTTACCAAACCAATACAACCATAGCATATTAAACACTAGATGCCAGACTCCAAAATGTAAAAAACTATAGGTGATTAACGACCACGGCTGCAAGACCAAACTAAGGGGGTCATCAGGGAGAACTAACCAGCTAACAAGTCGACCTTGTGGTATTCCAAATAAAAATGACCCTAGATATATTGTCAGAAAAAGCACAGCATTCACGACTATTACCTTAAGTAGGATACTTGCATTTCTAAATTGATATGTTAAATCATTTCCCATAAGTTTTAGTACCACCGATTATCATTAAAACTATTTTTCTTCCAATAATAGGCCATTATAAAACCAAACAATGCACCTCCAATATGAGCCCAATTAGCGATATTCTGCCCAAAAAGAGAGAAACCAGTGAGTCCAGAGAATAAATCAATAAGTAGCAAAGCAGGAATGAAGTACTTTGCCTTGATGGGGATCGGTAAAAACATAAGCATTAACTCAGTATTTGGATACATCATTCCAAATGCCACTAAAATACCGTAAATCGCTCCTGAGGCTCCAACCGCTGGAACATTGTAAGATGAAAAAATAGAATCGATAGTACTCTGCGAAACCACTTCTAAAATACCTCTACTTCCACCAGTACCTGTAGTTAAGAAATTAGTGACATCTGTTTGACTCCAACCCCCAGCAAGTAGTGCATCCACCCCACTTT
>JBNMOX010000094.1:0-6039 GCA_051275835.1 Patiriisocius sp. | reverse complement strand
TTAATTAATTATCAAAAATAGCAAAAGCAATCGTTACCTATTCTTAAAATTATATATTTGATGTATATTTTACTAACAGAAATTAAACATTATGCCCTTAACAGCAAACAACCCTTCTAGAGTTTCCTGGATTGATATTCCAAATAACAGCGATTTTCCTATGCAAAACATTCCTTTTGGTGTGTTTTTAACCCGTGATGACATTATTACCATTGGTACACGTATTGGTGATACCGCAATAGATTTGGGGGCTTTGCATCAACTTGGATACTTTAAAGGAATAGATCTTACTGATGATATTTTCTTGCAAGATAGCTTGAATGATTTTATTGCAGACGGACGTAAAACATGGCGTTTGGTACGTAATCGTATTAGCGATATTTTCTTAAAAAGCAATCAAGAATTACAAACCAATAGAGCACATTGTGATAAAATATTATTTGCATTAGAAGAAATTGAAATGCAATTACCAGTAGATGTTGGAGATTACACAGACTTCTACGCTAGTAAAGAACATGCAACCAATGTAGGTAGCTTGTTTAGAGATCCAGAGAACGCATTATTACCAAACTGGCTTCACATTCCTATAGGATATCATGGAAGAAGTTCTTCTATCATTCCATCGGGTACTCCAATACATAGACCTGTTGGACAAACCAGACCCGGAGAAGATGGAGTACCAGGGTTTGGCCCAAGTAAATTACTAGATTTCGAACTTGAGATGGCATTTATTACAACAGCTGCAAATCATTTAGGAAAACGTGTCCCTATAGAAGAAGCCGAAGATCATATTTTTGGATTGGTACAATTTAACGATTGGAGTGCTCGCGATATACAAGCATGGGAATATGTGCCACTTGGGCCATTCTTAGGGAAAAGTTTTGCCTCTACTATTTCTCCGTGGATTGTCACGCTTGATGCCTTAGAACCTTTTAGAGCGGAAGGTCCAAAACAAGAACCTGCACCACTAGCCTATTTAAAACAAAGTGGCGCTATGAATTTTGACATTAAATTGGAAGCATCTATACAACCTAAAGGGGGTGAAGAAACGGTAGTGTGTAGATCAAACTTTAAATACATGTATTGGTCTATGGCACAACAATTAACACACCACACGCTAAATGGATGTAATGTGCGCAGTGGAGACATGATGGGAAGTGGAACTATTTCTGGACCCACCAAAGACAGTTACGGATCTATGTTAGAGCTTACCTGGAAAGGGCAAAACCCTTTACAATTAAAAGACGGTAGCGAGCGTAAATTCATTAACGATGGCGACACCGTAAAAATGCGTGCCTATTGCGAAAAAGATGGAATACGTATTGGTTTTGGAAATTGTGATGGGGAAGTATTACCAGCAATGGAATAAAAAAGAATACCGTATAAAAAAAGGGGGTCATATATTTGACCCCCTTTTTTTATTCCAACCAAATCTTAAAATCTTTCACGCGCTCTCTGGCTACAATAACATCTTGTTCTTTATAGCTATTGAGTTTTAATTGTAATCGGGAATTGGTATAGGAAATAATATCTTTAATTTCATTTACATTGACATAGAATTTACGGCTAATTCTAAAAAAAGTCTTAGGCTCTAATTCTTCTTCTAAGAGCTCTAGAGTGGTATCCAACAAATAGTCCCTTCCAGCTACGGTATGCGCATAGGTCCCTTTGTTTTCACTATAAAAGCATTCTATTTCGTCTACAGGAATCATTTTAATGTGCTGCCCTATTTTGGTTGTAAACCGTTTTTTGTATTCGCGTGCTACAGGATTGGTAAGTAGCTTTTTAATATCGTCAAAATTAAGCGCTACAGGTTGCGTTTTGGGTTGTACTTTTTTATACTGTATCACCGCTGCCTGTAATTCTTCCTCGTCGATTGGCTTTAGCAAATAATCTATACTATTTAATTTAAAAGCTTGCAATGCATATTCATCAAAAGCTGTGGTAAAAATAATGGCGCTATTGACAGTAACCACATCAAAAATTTCAAAAGACAAGCCGTCACTTAACTGAATATCTAAAAAAATAAGATCTGGATGTTCATTCTCTTGAAACCAAGCTATGGCTTCCTCAACGCTATGTAACATTGTAGCTACGGTAACATCAATTTTATCCAGCATGCGTTGTAATCTTCGCGCCGAAGGTCTTTCATCTTCAATAATAAGTACGTTCATGTAATAAGTATAGTATCGTTGATTCTATTAATAACCAACATTGTTTTTTTTATTATTTTCTTTGGCGACAAACTCTTTCATTTTACGTTCTTCCCAATTTTTCAAAAAAGGAAAATCAAATATAAATATCGCATGAATAAATAAACCAATACCCCAAAAAATTGCTGTAGAAAAGGTATTAAACTTTATCCATTTATAAAAGTTGGGATCGCCAATATCTATAACACCATCCATAGCGTTGTAGACATTTACACAAATAAAAACACTATTAATAACAAGGTATATAGCTAGGTGATTATAAAAACCTTTCAATTTTTTTACGCGTTCTTTTGCCCTTCTTACTTTTGAATTGGTTGTTTTTGTATCCATGACTAAAAGCGCTTTGTTGGTTCGGTATCGTTTTCATCTCCCTTGTCTTTATCCATAAACTCTTTCATTTTACGTTCTTCCCAATCGTTTCCTAGAAAGGGATTAAAGTCAAAGGCTTTGGCAGCCTGAAATATGATCCCTATACCCCAACCAAAAGCTGCCCATAAAAACCAAGCATTTCTCCATTCGTTGGTATAATAGTTTAATCCTGCCAACAGGCTTATAAAAACTACATACGAGAGTAAACTCATGTAAAACTTCTTAATTTCTATCACACGCTTTTTTGCTCTGTAATATTTTTCGTCTTTGTTAAATGGTTCCATAATAATGTTTATTTAAATTGATAGTATAAAGATAAAAGAGTAGCCTCTATTCTGAAATTTTAAACCTCCCAACTGTTGTTTTTTAGAGCTCAATTGTAAGAGGGATTACCCTTTCCGAAACATCCCTAATAGAGATCTTCTTTATCCATCATTTCTTTAATCTTTCTATGCTCCCAGCCTTTACCCAATGGGCTCCACTCAAAGGTATCACTGGCATGTCCTAGAATACCTAGTCCCCAACCACAAATTGGAAATAAAAACCAAGGCACACTAACATTTGATTGGTACCACAGCCAAATAAATACGGGAATAAACAAACAGTAAATAATAAAATGTGCATAAAATGCTTTGAGTTTGTCTACGCGTTCTTTGGCGAGTTCGTATTTTTTATCTGAAATATAAGTGTCTGGTGAATACATGGTTTTATGTGTTTTTGAAAGCATCGGTATAGCTATGCTAAATTCCTGGGCTGTTTTACTAATTAATACGGGTTGTTCTGTAAGCAACTTGTAGCGTTGTGTGATGTTTTGTAAGCCCACACCGCTACTATCTTTGATAACCTGCTTGGGTTGTACATTATTTTTTACCACCAAATTCCCGTTGCGTTCCTCTATGGTGATATATAATTTATTCTTAGGGGTCACTTGATTGTGTTTTACAGCATTCTCTAATAATAACTGTAATGCCAAGGGTACCACTTTAGCCTCTGGGTTTAAAATGGTTTTAGGCATGGTGAACACAATACTATCTTCAAAGCGCATCGCTATAAGTGACATATAAAGCTGTGCAAATTTTAATTCTTCAGCCACCGTAACCACATCTTTATTTTTTTGCTCCAACACATACCGATATACTTTAGAGAGTGCTGTCGTAAATTTGGTAGCTGCTTCTGGGTTTTCTTCTATTAAACTGGTGAGCACATTTAAACTATTAAATAAAAAATGCGGATCTAATTGATTTTTTAAAGCATCAAACTGAGCTGATGCCGTTCCAGCAATTATCTTTTGCTCTTGTACTTTAGATTCCTGCTTATACTTGTAATAATAAAAAGCATAAAAGATAGAAGCAACTACGACAGATATAATTAACGAATAGTAATAATATTCAATTTTCTCGTTGGCTATAAAATGCGCTAAAGAAACTTCAAAAATAACAACTTTAGTAAACAAACGCAGTAAAGCTATAGAAGCAAGGGTAATACCAATACCTCCAAAAACGCCTATAAGAAGATTTTTAATTATAAATAAATCCTTTTCATATTTGCTAATTAAAAATCTAATGAAGAAACCATTGGTTAAATAAAGCACGATGCTATAGAGTTGATTGAGAGCAAAACTAAGCCCTAAACTATTGCTAGTAAATACATTATATCCATTTATATACTGTATTATTGATACTACAAAAAAGATAAGTATCCCTATAAAAAATGCTTTCGCTAGGTCTTTTCCAAAGTCTTTAATCATCATTTACCACAATTTTGTTGTTGTACTTGCATGGCATGTTCTTGACCTCCAGAAGGATGTAAATCACTCTCTGGTGTAAAGGTTTCAAACAAACCAATGGCTCGAGTTACTTCGTTACAATAGGCAGAGACATCCCCTCCAAAAAATTTGGCACTTCCTATATCCCACTCTGCTTTCCCTAAGACGACTCTTGGGTTATTTGGAGCAATGGCCGCTGCTTTTTGATAAAGCGCTGCAACCTTACCTGCATATTGCATCCCGTATGTTTGACCATCAAAAGCTACCCAAGCGGTGTAATATTGTGCTTCTAATACCATAACCTCTGCATTAGGCAACGCTCCGCTATTGGTTTTAGCCATATTGAGTAAAGTTAATGCTTTTGCCATGGTTGCGGTAAAGACTGTTTTATCTTTTTCATTAAATCCAGAAAAAACTAAAATCTGACTGGCATAAAAATTAGGCAACCACTCGGCAGTTTCTGCACTGGCAATACGCTCAAATAATTGCACAGCTTCTTGAGGTTTTTCTACCTCCCATAACGCTAGTGCTTTTTGCATGCCTGTTTCATACTGGTTTTGTGCCCCAGCACTAACGCTAATAAAGCATACCATAATGTAAATAATTGATTTCATATTAATGATCTTATTGGTTAAAATTACATAGAAATTTTTTGACGAATCACTTTTCCGCCTCCTACTTCAAATTTGGCATCTTCCCAAGTAGGTGGTCCAAATCGTGCCGGTGCATTATTAGAGCTTGCCGTATCTTCTAAAGGATAAAAACCCATCTTCATATTGAGTTTGCCGTCATTGTTTTCATCATGAACTGCAGAAACCGCATAGACTCCATCTGGAATATCTTTAAAAGAGACCACAACGGTGTTATCTTTAATACCAACCACATCGCCTTTATAGCGGGTGTTTAAAAAATTGGCCTCACTGTCGTAAATGGCTACTAAAGCGTTGCCATCATTTGATTCAAAATTGGTGATGGTTACTTCCACAGTGTTTACCTGAGCTTGCATTACAAGCCCTGTAAAAAATAATGCGAGATACGTGATTACTGTTTGCATATTATTAAATTTATAAGGTTGATACTAATTACAACACAAAGATGCTGGATTAATGAGTCTTCCTAAATTTAAAAATACTGAATTGTAGAATTTGTATACTGAACTGTTGAAGTAATATTCTGTGTACGACTTTAAAATAAAAAATTAATTAGCTCATATATTGTTAATAACACTAATTCGTTCTTTCTTTACAATAAAACCAAATAATTTATTTAGATGCTCAAATTATTAAGTACAACATTAATATTATTATTTTCTTATACAGCTCTTTCACAAATAGTCAATATCCCAGATACAGATTTTAAGGAGTATCTTGTTAATTATCCGTTTTATACTATTGACACTAATAATGATGATGAAATTCAAGTTGCAGAGGCAGCGGCCATAGGGGGAAACGCTCAATTAATTATTAGTGACAATCTTAACATTACAGACCTCACTGGATTAGGAGCTTTTATAAATATAGAGAGACTATATATTGATAATCAAACAATTACGGAGATTGATTTAACTTCTTTGATTAGTTTGGATCAATTATTTGTTAATAATGAATTCGTCGAGACGATACTATTTCCTAATCCCACAAACCTTAGAAGAATAAGCCTAAGTTGTGAAAATTTGGCATCAATAGACGTGTT
>JBNMOX010000093.1:0-6047 GCA_051275835.1 Patiriisocius sp. | reverse complement strand
AGAATAAAAGACAAGGTGGTTACTTTTAAAGAGACCTTATTGCCTTTGTGGGCGCCTGTTTTTTTAGTATTAGCATTAATACTACCTGCTAATTTTTCTACTGCAGCGATTATTTTTGCTATGGTTATTTTATTGGTTTTTATTGGGGGGTATCCATTAAAATATTTAGGCATTATTTTAGGTGCAGGATTCTTAATGCTTACCATGTTTGTATTAACAGCCAAAGCATTTCCAGGTATGTTTCCAAACAGAGTTGATACTTGGATAAGTAGGGTGGAGAACTTTGCCGATAAAACAGACACAGAAGCAGACTACCAAATTGAAAAGGCTAAAATAGCGATTGCCTCTGGTGGTATTACCGGCTTAGGGCCCGGTAAAAGCGTGCAAAAAAACTTCTTACCACAATCTTCTTCAGATTTTATTTATGCAATTATTGGGGAAGAATTTGGTATTGTAGGTGCTTTGGGTATTATGGTACTTTACTTATTCCTGCTTTTTAGATTGGTTATCGTTGCACATAAGTCTACTGAGATGTTTGCCAAATTGTTAGCGATAGGTGTTGGGCTTCCAATTGTTTTTCAGGCACTCATAAATATGGCGGTTGCTGTTGAGTTGTTTCCAGTAACAGGACAAACATTACCGCTCATAAGTAGTGGGGGAACGAGTATTTGGATGACATGTTTGGCATTGGGTATGGTGTTAAGTGTAAGCGCTAAAAGAAAAGTGATAAAGAAGAACGAAGAGGCTAGTGATAATCCGCTAGATATTTTAAGTCAGGTATTATAAAATAAGACTATTAAAACACAAAAAACATACAAGTTCATTATCTCTGGTGGAGGCACCGGAGGTCATATCTATCCAGCTATAGCGATTGCCAACGAATTGAAATCTCGTTTTCCTCAGTCGGAGTTTTTATTCGTTGGAGCTAAGGATAGGATGGAAATGGAAAAAGTACCGCAGGCAGGGTATGCTATTAAGGGCCTTTGGATCGCTGGATTACAGCGTACATTAAGTTTAAAAAATCTATTATTTCCACTGAAGTTGATTTCTAGTTTATGGAAATCTAGAAGAATTATAGCAGCGTTTAAACCAGATGCTGCCATTGGTACTGGAGGCTACGCAAGTGCCCCATTATTAAAAATGGCTGCTGTGAAAGGAGTTCCATGTTTAATACAAGAGCAAAACAGTCATGCTGGAATTACCAATAAATGGTTGAGTGCACATGTGCAGCGAATTTGTACAGCATATGAGGGTATGGAGAAATTCTTTCCAGCCAATAAGGTGCTTTTAACAGGGAATCCAGTGCGTCAAGATTTATTGAATGTACAGGATAACAAAGCAGAAGCTAGGAAATTTTTTAATCTGAAATCTCCGGAAAAAACATTACTAGTATTAGGCGGTAGTTTGGGTGCTAGAAAAATAAACGAGTTGATAGATGCTCATCTTCCTTATTTTAAAGAAGAAAATATTCAGGTCATCTGGCAATGTGGTACATTCTATGCAGAAACCTATGAAAACAAATCTCAATTAAACGTGCAAGTTCATCCTTTTTTAAACAGAATGGACTTAGCCTATGCGGCAGCAGATATTATAATTAGTAGGGCAGGAGCCTTATCTGTTTCAGAGTTGTGTTTGGTGGGTAAGCCCGTGATTTTTATTCCAAGTCCAAATGTGTCAGAAGATCATCAAACTAAAAATGCCCTATCAATCTCTCAAAAGAATGCTGCTGTTTTATTGAAAGAAAAAGATGTAGCGCAGTTCAAAAATGTGTTAGATAGTTTGATGTGTGATGAAGTGAAACAACAAGAGTTGGGAGCCCATATTTTAGCATTGGCAAAACCAAATGCTACAAAGGAAATAGTAGATGAAATTGAAAAATTAATCCAAGCGAGCGTATAAATGAATCCTCTTCAAAACATACAGACTATTTATTTTGTTGGTATTGGCGGCATTGGAATGAGTGCTTTGGCTCGTTTTGCCATTAGAAAAGAGCTTGCTGTTTTTGGCTATGATAAAACAAAAACAACATTGACTAAAACCTTGGAGAACGAGGGGGCTGATATTTCTTTTGAAGATAGTATTTCGACCCTTCCAGAAGCTGTTAAAAATAAAGAAACAACCTTGGTGGTGTATACACCTGCTATTCCTAAAAATAGTGAACTCTTTCAGTGGTTTAATAAAAAGAACTATCGTGTAATTAAACGGTCTCAGTTTTTGGGAGAGCTAACGCAAGACACCCTTTGTTTGGCGGTTGCGGGTACCCATGGTAAAACAACAACCTCTGCTATTTTAGGACATTTGATGGCGCATTGCAATATGCCTGTAACCGCTTTTTTAGGCGGAATTACAGAGAATTATAAATCTAATTTTATTAGTAAGGGAACAGAAATAACAGTGGTAGAAGCAGATGAGTTTGATCGCTCTTTTTTAACCTTGAGTCCAGATATAGCTTGTATTACGTCTATGGATGCAGATCATCTAGATGTCTACGGAAATGCTAAAGCCATTGAAGAATCGTTTGTTGAATTTGCTAATTTAGTACCTAATAAAAAGCATCTATTATTCAAAAAAGGATTGCCGTTAAAGGGGCAGTCTGTTGCTATAGAAGAATCTGCGCAATTTGAAGCACAAAATGTTCGGATTGAAAATGGAGCCTATGTGTTTGATTTCAAAACACCGGATTTTACGCTACGTAGTTTGGAGTTTTCACTTCCAGGGCATCATAACCTTCACAATGCCATTACGGCTTTGGGTATGGCTATTTTAGCAGGTACACCAGTCCATTGTTTGCCAGAAGCTTTGTCAACTTTTAAAGGTGTAGAACGAAGATTTACCTATAAAATAAGAAGACATGATTTGGTGCTTATTGATGATTATGCTCACCATCCAACAGAGCTTGATGCATTATATCAAGCTGTTTCAGAAATGTATCCTGATGATGAAAAGTTGATTGTTTTCCAACCACATTTATTTAGTAGAACACAAGATTTTATAACGGGTTTCACCGAAAGTTTAGCACAATTTGATCAAGTTCTATTGTTGGATATTTACCCAGCTCGTGAAACACCTATTGAAGGAGTTAATTCACAGTGGTTATTAGATAAAATAAAAAGTATTGCAATAGATGTTGATAAAGTTGCGTTGATTTCTAAGGAAACACTACTGCGTAACATACAAACATCTTCTTGCAGAATAAAATTATTGGTTGGAGCTGGCGATATTGGCGCCGAGGTTTCTGCTATTTCAAAAGCACTTGAATATGAAAATTAATTGGTGTATCATACGGTTTGTGGTTCTTTCTATCTTGGTAGGCTTTCTATTTGGCTTTACCAAGCAAAGAAATAGTACTAGAAACTTATCTCAAATCTCTGTTGAATTTCTAGATGAAAACCCTCCTTTTATCACCTTAAATTCGGTTAATAAATTGTTAATACAAAATTATGACACCATTACGAGCATCCCTAAAGAAGCCTTAGTTTTGAAAGAGGTGGAGCAACGTTTGCTGAATAATGAGATGATTCGTGATGCAGAAGTATATATAACGGTTCATGGGATATTGGGAGCTAAAATAAAACAGAGAAATCCAATAGCTCGCGTCACAGCAGCAACAGATTATTACCTTGATGATGATGGAGAAAAGATGCCTTTGTCATCTGTTTATACAGCAAGAGTTCCAATCATTACAGGAGCAGTTGATAAACATGAAGTAGCACTCACTGGTTTATTATTAAAAATAAATCGAGACGCTATGATGAGAACTAGTGTTGTGGGGCTTGATGTTTCAAATGATGGTACAATACAAATGCGAATAAGGAAACAAAAATTTATAGTGTTTTTTGGAACGCCAAAAAATGCAGAAAGAAAATTTCAGAATTATAAAGCATTTTATCAAAAAACAAAAAAAGATAGTATGTTGTCAAGCTACAAAACAGTTGATTTAAGATTTGGCAGTCAAGTAGTAGCAACAAAAAAATAAAGGCTATGGAACAAGGAAACATTGCTGTAGGATTGGATATAGGAACAACAAAGATTGTTGCTATGGTAGGCAGAGAGAATGAGTATGGCAAGATGGAAATTTTGGGAATAGGGAAGTCCAAAAGTTTGGGGGTACATCGTGGTGTAGTAAATAATATTACCCAAACGATACAATCCATCCAACAAGCAGTAACAGACGCAGAAACTGCTTCTGGTATCAAGATAGAAGATGTGGTGGTAGGTATTGCAGGACAGCACATACGCAGCCTTCAACACAGCGATTATATTACAAGAGCAGATAGTGATGAAGTGATTGACGAAGATGATATTGATAGTTTATGTAATCAAGTACATAAGCTGGTGATGTTGCCAGGGGAAGAAATTATTCACGTTTTGCCGCAAGATTTTAAAGTAGATGGGCAGGCCGAAATTAAAGAGCCTATAGGTATGTATGGTGGGCGTTTGGAAGCAAACTTTCATGTTGTAGTTGGGCAAGTGGCTTCTATAAAAAATATTGGTCGTTGTGTAAAAAGTTCTGGATTAGAGTTGAGTGGTATTACTCTAGAACCTTTGGCTTCTGCAAATGCAGTGTTAAGTCAAGAAGAGAAAGAAGCAGGAGTTGCCTTAATTGATATAGGAGGTGGAACCACAGATTTGGCCATTTTTAAAGATGGTATCATACGCCATACAGCGGTGATTCCTTTTGGCGGAAATGTGATTACCGAAGATATCAAAGAGGGTTGCAGCATTATTGAAAAGCAGGCAGAATTGCTTAAAATAAAATTTGGTTCTGCATGGCCTGGAGAAAATAAGGATAATGAAATAGTCTCTATTCCAGGATTACGAGGTAGAGAGCCTAAAGAGATAACATTAAAAAACTTGTCAAAAATTATTCATGCTAGAGTGGTAGAGATTGTTGAGCAAGTGTATTTGGAAATAAAAAATTACGGTCACGAAGAGCAAAAAAAGAAATTGATTGCTGGAATTGTATTAACAGGAGGTGGCGCACAATTGCAACATTTAAAGCAGTTGGTAGAATATATTACGGGCATGGATACTAGAATTGGATATCCTAATGAGCATCTGGCTGGAGATAGTGATAGTGAAACCACGAGCCCCTTATATGCAACAGCTGTAGGATTAGTGATGAATAGCCTAGAAAATAAAGCACGCGCTAGTACTATTTCTAAGCAAGAAGTTTCAGAAACAAATCTAAAGGACCATACAGAAAGTTTTTCTGATTTTGATGAAGAAACCCTTGAAGTTAATACTATAGAAAACACGCCCAAAGGAGGAAAAGATCGTAAAGGTATTTTTGAAAAATGGGCAGAAAAGTTTAAAGATTTTCTAGATAACGCAGAATAAAAATTAATCAATATGTTTTGCTATTAGCAAGTCATAACATTGATAAAAAAAATATAATAAACCTCGCAAAAATAAGTATATGAGCAGTAACACAGAGTTTGACAACATTTCGTTCGATCTGCCTAAAAACCAATCTAATGTCATTAAGGTGATTGGTGTTGGTGGTGGTGGTAGTAATGCTATTAATCACATGTTTAATCAAGGAATCAAAGGTGTAGATTTCGTGATTTGTAACACAGATGCACAAGCCCTAGAAAATAGTGCTGTACCTAACAAAATCCAATTAGGAATGGACCTAACCGAAGGTCTTGGTGCTGGTGCTAACCCTAAAATTGGAGAACAATCTGCTGTAGAAAGTATGGCAGATATTAAAAACATGCTGACTTCCAATACCAAGATGATTTTTATCACTGCGGGTATGGGAGGAGGAACCGGTACAGGAGCTGCGCCAATAATTGCGAGAATGGCAAAAGATCTTGATATCTTAACGGTAGGTATTGTTACTATTCCTTTTCAATTTGAAGGGAAGATACGTAACGAGCAGGCGCATATTGGTGTAGAGAATCTACGTCAAAATGTAGACAGTTTGGTTGTCATAAATAATAATAAATTACGTGAGGTGTATGGTAATCTTGGTTTCAAAGCAGGATTCTCCAAAGCAGACGAGGTATTAGCTACTGCAGCTCGTGGAATTGCAGAGGTAATTA
>JBNMOX010000092.1:0-6066 GCA_051275835.1 Patiriisocius sp. | reverse complement strand
AAACCGCTTAAGCCAGCTAAGGCTACATCTACCACGTCTATACCCGCTTCAATAGCTTTGAGGTAGGTGGCAGATTGTATGGAAGAAGTGTCATGGGTATGCAAATGAAGTGGTAGTTTTACGGAGTCTTTTAAAGCTCCTATCAATTCTGTGGCTGCGTATGGAGTTAATAGTCCAGCCATATCTTTTATAGCAATGATATGTGCTCCGGCATTCTCCAAATCTTTCGCTAATTGAGTATAATATTGTAAAGAATATTTAGTGTTTTTTACATCCAGAATATCGCCAGTATAACTTATAGCAGCCTCTGCTAATCCACCAGTTTTGTTTCTAACATGTTCTATACTTGGCACCATGGCTTTTACCCAATTAAGAGAATCAAATATTCGAAAAACATCAATACCGTTTTCCCAAGATTTCTCAATAAATTTCTCAATTAAATTATCAGGATACGCTTTATAACCTACACCGTTGGATCCTCTTAATAGCATCTGAAATAAGATGTTAGGCATTAATTTTCTAAGTTCTCTAAGGCGAGTCCATGGGCTTTCGTTTAAGAAACGCATGCAAACATCAAAAGTAGCTCCACCCCACATTTCAATGCTAAAAAGATTCGAGTGGTTTTTGGCATAACTTTCTGCAACGGCAACCATGTCTTTGGTACGCATACGAGTAGCTAACAGTGATTGATGTGCATCTCTAATAGTGGTATCTGTATAGTGAATTTGTTTTTCATTTTTAAGCCATTGACTAAATTTATCAGGACCTAATGCTGTCAATAAATCTTTGGTTCCTTTAGGGAATGCTGCTTTAGGGTCGAAGTGGGGAACTTTAGGCGTTCTAAAAACAGCATTTGGATGAATGATTTTTACATCTGGATTTCCATTCACAATCACTTCACCCAAATAATTGGTGATTTTGGTGGTTCTGTCTTGAGGGATTTTAATGGTAAATAAAGAAGGGTTTTCTTTGATGAAATTTACAGATGCCTTACCATTTTTAAAAACATCATTTTGAATTACATTTTGAAGAAAATGTACATTTGTCTTCACACCCCTAATTCTGAATTCCTTTAGGGCTCTAGTCATCTTTCTCACAGCGCCATCTAGCGTACGCCCATGAGCAGATACTTTTACCAACATTGAGTCAAAAAAAGGACTTACTTTATATGATTGGTATATGCTACCTGCATCCAGTCTAATTCCCATACCAGAAGCACTACGGTAGGTTGTAATGGTTCCATAATCTGGTGTAAAATCATTTGAGGGATCTTCTGTGGTTAACCTACATTGTAATGCAAAACCATAGGTTGCTAGGGAAGATTGATCATAAATTTTTATTTGCTCATCATTTAATTTATAATTTCCAGCAATGAATATTTGTGATTTTATAAGATCAATGCCGGTTACCATCTCTGTTACGGTATGTTCTACCTGAATTCTTGGGTTGACTTCAATAAAATAAATAGAATCATCTTCATCTACTAAAAACTCTACAGTACCTACATTATTATAGTTTACTTTAGATGCAATGGCAATGGCGTATGTATAGAGTGCGTCTTTAACTTTTTGAGATACATTAAAAGAAGGAGCTACTTCAACTACTTTTTGATGCCTTCTTTGTACGGAGCAATCACGTTCAAATAGGTGTCTGATATTTCCGTGGTTATCTGCCACAATTTGAACTTCAATATGTTTAGGGTTTTCTACATATTTTTCAAGGAACATGGTGTCATCACCAAATGCATTTTTAGCCTCGTTTCTTGCAGAGTCAAAACTCTTTTTAAGATCCTCAGGAGTGTTTATAATTCGCATGCCTCGACCTCCACCTCCAGAGGCTGCTTTCAGCATTAATGGATATCCAATAGTAGCAGCTTCTGTTAGTGCAATATCTAGGGAGATAAGCTCTTTTTCACTGCTTCTTATGATGGGTACACTACAAGAAGCTGCAATTTTTTTTGCCATTATTTTATCTCCTAAGGCATCCATTACTTTAGGATCAGGACCAATAAATATAATGCCATTTTCTTGGCAAGCACGTGCAAAATCTGAATTTTCGGAAAGAAAGCCATAACCAGGGTGTATGGCATCTACATTCTTTTCTTTGGCAAGTTGTACAATAGCTTCAATATCAAGATAAGGCTTCAGCGGGGCATTGTCTGGGCCTATTTGATATGCTTCGTCTGCTTTTAAACGATGCTGAGAATACCTGTCTTCATAGGTGTAAATAGCAACCGTTTTAAGATTGATTTCTGCGCAGGCACGCAACACACGAATGGCTATTTCGCTTCGATTGGCAACTAAAACTTTTTTGATGTTCATGACAAATGCAGATTTAAATAGATATGGATGTACAAAATGTTCTTAAAGATACTATTTACTATGCGTGCATAATAAATATATTACTTTTTTTATCAATAATTTTTCAACTACCTCAAAAAGGGATTTTCATTTTTATAATTCCTAATAATGAAATTGAGAGCAGAATCAAGGATTTCGCCCATGTTTTTTGCTTTTCTGAAGTTAATATCACCCGTGAGTTTTTGTAGTGCTTTTTTAAGTTCAATAATTTTTTCAGATTTAGAAATTGTATCTTCTCGCATACAAACAATAAGTCCTTTGAGTCGTTTTTTCTCACTCGAGGCTCGTTTTGCGAGTAAAGAACGCTCTTCTCTTTTATATTGCTCAATAGAAGGTTGTTTCAAAACGGCAGATACCAAATCAACCAGCTCGTTATTTTCTTTTAAAAATTGTGGGCGGTATACTTTTACATTGCCTTCATAAGATTGCTGGTCAAAATCAATAGCTCGAATTCTATATTGTATTCTGTCAAAATCATTGGTTAGCACCATGACATAATTATAAGAACGCATATCACCTAGCAATCTAACAAAACAGCGTTCGTTAAATTTTACAAACTCTTTTGCTATCTCTTTTTTGTCTTGATCTGAGCAATTTGCTAAATGATATGTAATAAAATCATCGCCAGGAATTCCAGAAATATGTTCTTCAATTAAGGTGTTACCCCGAACTAAAAAATTGATGTGGTTAGGAGATAAAAGGTGTTCTAATTCAAGACCATAAATTCTTGAGGCATCGGCTTTCTTGATGTATAAGAAGATATAATTATCATTAAGAATGTTTCTAACCTTAATTCTAAATGGCTTAGAATTTCCGAAGGTACAATAGTCAATACTGTCAATATTAAGATAGGGCAATAGGGCATCGGAACCGTCACTATGAAGGATCGAGTACATTTGTTTAAGGCTCAATTCTATTTCTTCACGCTCAAACTCTGAATAATAGACTTGTATCCATAAAGAATCATTTCCATGTTTGTCATACACGGTAACGGATCCTTGATACCGCAACAAGTCATCATAAAAAATAGGAATTTTAATGTTACGCGCATACTTTGTCAAATACTGAGATAATCTTCCAGTGATTGGATAGGTAGGTTTTTTCTTTGAAATAAGTTTTTGCATGTAGGATGTATGAAAAGCACTTTATTGTCTTTAAAGATACAATTTTAGAGTGATTTATATTTGATTCCTTAACGTAATCGGAAATTTTAAGTAGCTAAAAAACCCCAAATTACATTTCTAAGTATTTTGGGGTTTTTTAGATTTCATTGCCATCTGTTACTGAGCACTGGATATTTTTTATCAATGTGCTTCCAGCCAATTTTCACCTACACCAACTTCAACATCTAGTGGGACCGCTAAGGTGTAAGCATTTTCCATTTCTGTTTTGATGAGGGTTTTTATTTCATCTAATTCTGGTTTGTAGACATCAAATACTAATTCATCATGCACTTGTAGTAGCATCTTTGTTTTGTATGCCCCTTCTTGTAACTTTTTATGAATATTAATCATAGCAATTTTAATAATGTCTGCAGCAGATCCTTGAATGGGTGCATTGACTGCATTTCGTTCTGCAGCCCCACGCACAATAGCATTGGCGGCATTGATATCTTTTAAATACCTGCGGCGCCCTAATACGGTTTGTACATAGCCATTGTCTCTGGCAAAATCGACCAAATCACTCATGTAATTTCGCAACTTTGGATAGGTTTTGTAATAGGTGTCAATGAGTTCTTTTGCTTCACTTCGAGAGAGATCTGTTTGATTACTAAGACCAAAAGCAGAGACGCCATAGATAATACCAAAGTTTACCGTTTTAGCATTGCTACGCTGTTCACGTGTTACTTCTTCTAGGGGTACATTAAACACTTTAGCTGCAGTAGACGCATGAATATCTTCGCCATTACTAAAGGCTTGCATCATGGTTTCTTCTTCGCTTAAAGCGGCAATGATGCGCAGTTCTATTTGTGAGTAATCTGCAGCTACCAGTACATAATCTTTATTTTTAGGCACAAAGGCTTTTCTAACCTGGCGCCCTCGTTCTGTTCGTATAGGAATGTTCTGTAAATTAGGATTGTTACTGCTCAGGCGTCCTGTAGCCGCTACCGTTTGCATATAGTCTGTGTGTACTCGATGGGTAGCTTCTTCTACTTGTAGTGGCAATGCGTCTACATAGGTAGATTTTAGTTTTGCTAAGCCACGATATTCTAGGACATCTGCAATAATTTGATGGTCTTTAGCAAGGTAAGAAAGAACATCCTCTGCGGTGGAATATTGACCTGTTTTGGTTTTCTTAGGCTTCGCAACCAACTTCATTTTTCCGAAGAGAATCTCTCCCAATTGTTTTGGAGATGCAATGTTAAATTCTTCCTCTGCTTCTTTATAAATATTAGCCTCCAGGGTATTAATATCATGGTCTAAATCTCCAGAAAGTGATTGTAGAAATTTGGTGTCTAAGTTAATACCTTCCGCTTCCATATCTGCAAGTACGCTTAGTAATGGCACTTCAATATCATCAAACAGTTGTTGTGTTTTGGCTGCTACTAATTCTTTGCTGAAATGTTCCTTTAATTGCCATGTGATATCTGCATCTTCAACAGCATATTCGGTTTGTTCTGCGACAGGAACCTCGCGCATCGATTTTTGATTTTTCCCTTTTTTACCAATGAGTTCGGTGATAGAAACTGGAGTATAATTTAAATAGGCTTCTGCCAACACTTCCATATTATGTCGCATATCTGGATTGATGAGGTAATGTGCTAACATGGTGTCAAACAATTTTCCGTGTACTGAAATATTATATTTCCGAAGTACTTTGATGTCATATTTTAAATTTTGACCAATCTTTTCAATTTCCGAAGCTTCAAAAAATGGACGTAATTGTTCCATGATTTCTTGGGCTGCTTCTTTATCTTCTGGGAACGGGATGTAGAATCCTTTGCCTGTTTCCCAAGAAAAAGCAATACCCACAAGTTCGGCCGTTAGTGGATTAAGACCTGTAGTTTCTGTATCAAAACAGACACTGGCTTGTTTCATTAAATTATTAATGAATAACTTGGTTCCCATGCCGGGTTGAATGGTTTGATAAAAGTGTTCGGTGTCTTTAATTGTTTTGCGACTATTATATACTTGTGTTTCTGTGTTGGGTTCACTATCGCCACCAAAAAGCGAAAACTGACCCTCTCCAGCATTAGGATTTGGTTTAGAAGGAGCTTCTTTTTTTACTTCAGTAGGGGAAGATTTTGGCTGATTTGAAGTTCCTGGTCCTGCCATGGCTTCAGAAGAAAACGTATTTATAAAACTAGTAGTGAGGCGACGGAATTCTAATTCTTCAAAAATTTCAGTAACTGCAGCAACGTTTGGGCTGCTCATTTCAAAATCCTTTTCATTGAATTCTACAGGAACATCTAGCATAATAGTGGCTAGTTCTTTACTTAGGGTGCCAAGTTCTTTATTGGCTTCTATCTTTTCTTTCATCTTCCCTTTCAGTTGGTCTGTATTGGCTAATAAGCCTTCCATAGAACCAAATTGATGGAGGAATTTTTTGGCTGTTTTGTCGCCAACACCTGGTAGCCCAGGAATGTTGTCACTAGCATCTCCCATCATTCCTAAATAATCAATGACTTGTAAAGGGTCTTTTACTTCAAATTTTTTCTGAACTTCAGGAATTCCCCAGGTTTCATAACCACCTCCAAACATAGGTC
>JBNMOX010000091.1:0-6081 GCA_051275835.1 Patiriisocius sp. | reverse complement strand
AATACTAATTTTAAATCTTTGTTCAAATATTATTTATCAGAAGTCTTTAACACTCAAAATAAAGTCCATAAAAAAAGCTCCTAATCTTTACAATTAGAAGCTTTTTAACTTAATTAAACTAATTCTTATGGTATAACAATCACTTTCTTAGATCGTATGTTCAATATTTTTTGTTCCATTAATTCAGTCTTGCTTTTTAATGTATATCCAGCGATTTCTGCATCATTCTTTTGAATAGAAGAAGTGCTTCCACAGGATGCAAAGGTACTTGTCAAAACAACAGCTGCTAATATTAAAATAAACTTTTTCATGGTGTGTAACATATTTTGTACACAACAAACCTACTGCGTAAGAAAGGGACTACCAAAGTTATTAGTTGAACACCAATAGAAATTCGTTAAAGTGTTTATAAATTCATAAAAATCGTTAAAGTGCCTAAAAACAAAGATTTACGACATGTTTTTAGTCTGTTGAAATGTGTTTTTTATCGAAAGAAGCCTTTCGATGGTTTGTCTAAGGGTTTGTGGATTAATAAATTATTGATTTAAATGTAGTAATTCTTCAAGAAAATCACGTGTATTGGATAGTCTAGGAACCTTGTGTTGTCCCCCTAACTTATCTTTTCCTTTAAGCCAATCATAAAATAGTTTTTGGCGAGCGATATGTACTTTTGGAGCATTGAGTGTGGTGTTATTAAAACGCTTGGCTTCATAATCACTATTAGCGTTCATTAAGGCCTTGTCTAAACTTGTAGTGAAAGCATTAAAATCTTTTGGAGGATTTTTAAATTCAATAATCCACTCGTGTGCCCCTTTTTCTCTGCCCTCCATAAAAATAGGGGCTGCTGTATAATCTACAATTTCACACTGCGTATATTTTGAAGCTTCTTTCAAGGCTACTTCTGCGTTTTCAATGATAAGTTCTTCACCAAATACATTGATATGGTGCTTGGTTCGCCCTGTTACTTTAATTCTGAAAGGGTTAATGGAAGTGAAACGCACCGTGTCTCCAATTTTATAGCGCCATAATCCTGCATTGGTCGTAATCACTATGGCATAGTTTTTATCAACTTCAACATCACTTAATGGTATTATTTTTTCTGAAGGACTTCCATAGTTGTCCATCGGGATAAATTCATAAAAGATGCCATAATCCAACATCAACAACAATTCTTTATTGGCATTCCTATCTTGTATGGCAAAGAACCCTTCACTAGCATTATAGATTTCATAGTATCTGAAATTCTCTTTGGGGAGTATCGCATTATACTGTTCTATATAAGGATCAAAATTTACACCTCCGTGGAAGTACACTTCTAGATTAGGCCATACTTCAAAGAGGTTTCCTTTGCCAGTAGTTTCCAATACATTATTAAGCAACACTAGCATCCAAGAGGGAACTCCTAAAATACTTGTAACATTTTCTTGGATGGTTTCATCTACAATAGCTTGCATTTTCACTTCCCAATCTGGCATGAGCGAAACCTCATTGCTTGGAGTACTGCTATATTCTGCCCAAAAAGGCATGTTATCTATCAATATGGCAGATAAGTCTCCAAAGACAGTTCCGTTTTCTGTGTATAATTCTTTGCTTCCTCCCAAACGCAAACTCTTTCCTAAAAACAAATTAGCATCTGGATTGTTGTTGAGATACATGCAAAGCAAGTCCTTGCTTGCAGCATAATGACAATGTTCTAGGGAGTCTGTGCTTACGGGTATAAATTTGCTTTTAGCATTGGTGGTTCCACTAGATTTTGCAAACCATTTAATAGGCGTGGGCCAAAAGATATTGGTTTCTCCTTTTCTTGCGCGTTCAATACGTTCTTGATTGTCTTCATACGAAGTCACTGGGATTCTGTCAGAAAATTCTCGATAGGATGTAATAGATGCAAAATCATATTGCTTTCCTATCTCTGTATTTTTGGCAGTATTTAATAGTTGTTCTAATAGTTCGTTCTGAACATCGATAGGGTATTTCAAAAAAAGTTCTATTTGATGAAAACGTTTCTTTAAAAACCACGATGCTATAGAATTTACTATGGGTATTGGCATATTTTTGACCTATCTTTAAGATCTTAAATGTACACTTTTATTTTATGCAATTCCAAGGCACATTAACAAAAATGCAAACCGAAATAGGAAGCCCCATTCAATACTATTTAGTATTTGAAAATGACTTCTTAAATGTAAACCAACTCCTTGATAAAAAGATAAATATCTCCTTTGTTGGTTTTCAATGTTTAAATTGTAAAAAAGAAAAAAAGATCTATCGCCAAGGATTTTGTTATGATTGTTTTTATAAAATTCCGCAAGCAGCAGACTGGATTATGCATCCAGAACAGAGTAAAGCACATCTCGGTGTTGAAGATCGTGATTTGGAGTATGAGAAATCCGTACAGCTAAAGCCTCACATCGTGTATTTAGCAAATAGCAGCAATGTTAAAGTGGGAGTCACTCGTAAAACGCAGATTCCTACTCGCTGGATTGATCAAGGAGCCCATGAAGCGATAGAAATTGTAGAAGTACCTAATAGATACTTAGCAGGTATTACAGAAGTAGCTCTTAAGGATCACGTAGGAGATAAGACCAATTGGCGTACCATGCTTAAAAATGAAATTCAAGACCAAGATTTGGCGTTTTGGCGTGACAAGTTAAAGCAATACATTCCAGAAGAAGCAAAACCTTACTTTATAGAAAATAATACAGAAACTAGTCTAGAGTTTCCGGTATTGCAATACCCAACCAAACTCAAAACATTAAACCTTATTAAAACACCAGAATACACAGGTACTCTTAAAGGTATTAAAGGACAATACCTCATTTTTGAAGATGATACTGTGTTTAACGTAAGAAGTAATGAGGGTTATGTAGTGTCAATTAACATGCTATAACATGGATTGTTCTAAAGATATTATACTTCAAAACGAAAGGATCTCACTGCATCCTATGGCCAAAAGTCATGCAGAGATGCTGTTAAAGTTTGTGCTAGAAGAGCCAGAAATTTGGACCTATTCTTTAAAACATCTTAAAACAGAGCTTGATTTAAAGTCGTATATTCAAGTGGGACTGGATGCTAGGGCCATGGGTATAACGTATCCTTTTGTTGTATTTGATAAAAGCAAACAAGCCTTTGCGGGATCTACTCGTTTTTATAATATTGATACGACTCACAAAACAGCTATGCTTGGATATACCTGGTATGGTAAAGAATTTCAAGGAACAGGATTAAATAAAAATGCGAAGTATATATTATTGTCATATGCTTTTGAAACGCTAGGCTTTGAACGCATTGAATTTAGAGCAGATGTAAACAACGCAAGAAGTATTCAAGCAATGAAAAGCATTGGTTGTACTCTAGAAGGAGTGCTTCGAAGTAATTTTGTTATTGATGATAAGAGAAGAGATAGTGTTGTGTTAAGTATCTTAAAGGAAGAATGGTTTGCTAAAATAAAGCAACAATTAAACGATGCTATTCAGTAAATTTTAGAAAGGAAAATGAATTCTTTTTTTAGTTCCCTTTCTTTATGCCTGTAGAATCTTTCTTTTTGTTTCCAAATAGCCCTCCAAGAATGTCTTTTACCGCATCTGTAGTTTCTTTTTGCGTATTGTTATCTGATGCGTTTGTATCCTCTTTGGGCTTCAAAATTCCATCTAGAATACTTCCTGCCGTACCGCCAATATCATCTCCAGTAGTATCATTAATAATGTCTTTTATAGCATCTGCACCTTCATTTATTAAGGCTTTTTTTTGTTTTTCAAGAATGCGGTTGCTTATATCTGTAAGGGCTGCCTGCGTGTTTAATTTAATTTTAGGATTGCTAAAGGTTCCTGTCAATCCAATGGGCAGTCCTACGGTCATGGTGGCCGCATCTTGAGGGTCTAATTTTGATAATAGACTTGTTACTTCACTCCCTAAGTAACGTGCAGGAACATCCATTTTAATATCATAATTCATGTTTTGGTTGATACCATGAGACCCTCCAGCTGTAATGGCAACCCCTTCCACTTCAAAATCAAAAGGAGCCACTACAATAGTTCCTTGGTTAAATGTAAGGTTAGTGCCAACGTTTTGAAGACTTAATTGATCTACATTTAAAAAAGATAATTGCTGCCCTAGTTGCGATAATAACGGGGCTTGGCTGGCGTCAACTTTTGCAGTAACTACTTGCGCAAAAGCTGTTCCTCCTAGGGTTGTGAGATCTGGTGTGAGTTCTTTGCTTAGGTTTCCAGATAGATTGAGTTTGGTGTCCATGGTACCTTGCAAGGCTTTTGCAATAGGTGCTAGAAATTTTAGTAAAGGAAGCTTTTCAAAAGATTGATTGATGTCAATTTTACTTAAATCAAGTTCCATAGCAAAGGTGGGTGTTGCTTCTTTGGTAGAAACATTTCCTTGCAAAGCAATATCTCCACCCAGTATGTTGGAAGTTACATTAGTCAAGTTTGCTATTTCATTTTTAATGCTCACAGTTCCTTTTGTGTTGGAAAGTGTGATGTCATCGTACCGTACTTTTTTAGCTGTAAAATCAATTGTAGCGTCTAAAAAATCAGGAATTTTAATTCCTGAATCTTCAGAGGTTGAAAGCGATTTATCATCCTCAGATGTTTTGGTATTGGATGGTTCAGAAGACATGAAGTCGTTTACATTAAAAGTGTCTGATGTCACTGTAAAATGTCCTTTTAAATCTTGTTTTGCCATCATCCAAGGAATTAAGTTTTGGATGTTTCCTTTGGCATTAATATCGGTCTCACCAGTCATGGCATTCATATCTTCTAACTGAATATTTCCAGGACTCATCCGTATCGCCGCATTACGTATCGTAATTGGGTTTTGAAATGCTTCATCGCTATAGTTAAAGTTGGTGATGCTTGCAGTACCATTGGTTTTAATATTTTGATATTCTTCTTTGTCAATAGCATTCATGTCAAAATTTGTGGTGACGTTTGCCTTGAAAATTCCGGTAAGGTCTTGGTCTAAATCAATAGGGAGTACTTTTTCAATATTGGCGAGATCTAGGGTTCCGTTGAGGGCTAGATTGACTAACATATTTTGGGTGAAATTTTTAAGATTTCCACTGGCAGTAAAAATCTCATCATCAATTTTAAAGGTAACACCTCCAATGTTTAGGTAGGTGTCTGTCGCCAAGCCTGTTGTATTGATGAGGTCTACATTAATAGCAATGTTTTCTACAGCTTTTGGTAGGCTTTCATATTTAAAAGATGCATTTTTACTGCGTACTTTAATGTCCATGGTAGGTATTTTGGTGTCATCTACAATACCTTTTAGTTGCCCATCAATACTGAAATTTCCTGTGGTGGTAACCCCGTCTAAGTTTTTAACATACTCCTTAGGTAGTACCGCTAAGAAGTTTTTGAAATCTGAAGATGGCGTTTTAAATGTAAGGTCAAGGTTGGTGTTTTTTTCATTGATTTGTACAAAGCCATTGAAATTAAGTGGTAGGTTATTTACTTTGCCTTGATTTTCTAGAAAGGAATATTTTTGATTTTCTAGGTCCAGATCAAACAAAGCATCTAGAGTCAATGCTGTGTTGCTAAAGTATTCTGTATCTCCAGTTTTGTAGGTGATAATGGCTGTTGTTTGCGTATCTAATTGTAAGGTTGCTAAAGAAAAATCTCCAGTACCTTCATGATTGAGTTGGCTAATGCTAAGGTAGTTGTTTGTGCTTTGGTCATGGTAATTCACTCTCGAATTGGTGAGCTCATAGTGTGTTAAGTCAAACACAAAACCAGCGCTTTCCTCTAGCGCTTCTTGGTTTTTTGTATTAAGATCTTCCGGCTTTTTAATGCTAATATCATAATTAGCTTTTCCAGCTTCGTTTACTTGAATATTGATAAAGGCCTCATCCAAGGATAGGGCATCTATTTGTATAGCATCTTCGGCTCCTTTGAGAAGTTGTTTGAGTCCCATTTCAAGTTGTAGTTGCTTTCCGCTGGCAAGCGTATCCCCATCAAAAGGGGCCTTGTTTACAATGCTAAAATTCTCCAGCACCAAGGTTGCTTTTGGAAAATTACGCATGAGAGAGAGATCAAAATCTTCCCAAGCAACGGTGGCGTTAAGGTTTTT
>JBNMOX010000090.1:0-6105 GCA_051275835.1 Patiriisocius sp. | reverse complement strand
TTGTGGTATATAAAGCGGTTTCGGTATATATAGGTTTGATTATTAGTAATTTGAGTTCAAATCAGGTTTGTGTTTTAGTTTTTATAGGGGGTTGTTGATGCGTACAAATGTCTTTAGGCAGTTTAGAGATAGAACAGATATACATGGTCCCAACAGCATACAAAGAAATGATAATGGGGGGTACATAGAAAGGCATCCGTACAAAAGTATTTTTCCAATCAATCCAGTAAATTACCTCAAAATATCAGTCCCCAAATACCCATCGTCTTTGTTATAATACCATGCTCTTTCCTTTGGGAATTTGACGCCATTGATCGTCTTTAGATTTTTTAATAAGATGTACTCACCTGTGTTTTTTCCATCTCCTTCTGGGTCTCCTTTGAAGAATTGATAGACCTCCATCGCATACGTAGTTGGGTCAAAATAGAATTGCCAAACATCACTTCCTACGGCTTCATCATAATGCACTTGTAAGACCAAATAATCTTTGCCTTTAAAGTTTTGACGGCTTACTTTTTGTGAAACATTCGTGCCTGGATCTTTAAGCTTCATTGGCAATCCAAAAAGATAAGTGTAGTAGTTTTTGTATAAGTCAGCTGTTTCGCAAGGGGTTCTTTTAGCTTTAGGATCTATCTTCTTTATAGACGTGGTGCAAACTTCTTTTGCTAAAGTGTAGGTAGTGACAACCGTATCTCTCTTGGCGCTAACACTGAAATATTCTTGGGGTAGGTTAATGTCAATTTTACTATCTCTATTTGCACCTTTTGGTGTTTCCATTGTGACGTTTAAAGTACCGTTAAAGCTAGTCCAAGCCCCTGTAGGATCATGGTATTGAATAGCTTTGTCCAGAAGTTCTTCACCACTCATATTTTGAGCTGATATCGATAGGGTAGCGCAGAGCATACAAATAATAGTACCATATAATTTCATAACTTACATTTTAGAAAGGCAAGGTAACAAAACTAAGGATATAGCCAAGAACAGCGCCTATGACGATCACCCAAATAACAGATACTTTTTTACATCTAAAGACCAGTAAAGCGCTTATCACTGCAATAACAAATGCCTTCCAATCTACTAAGGTTTGTTGGCTCATTGTTATAAGTACGGCGAGCATAACGGCAACGGCAGCTACATTAATGCTATTTAAAAAATAACCCAATATGGTCGATTTTCTCATTTTAGGAATGAGGGGATTTAAGATCCAAACAAATAAGAAAGAAGGTAAAAAAATACCTGTAGTTGCTGCTATCGCTCCCCAAAATCCTCCTAGTTGGTAGCCAATGAAAGTGGCTGTTGAGAGCACGGGGCCTGGCGTAAATTGACCAATACCAATGGCGTCCAACAGTTCTGCTTGAGATAATAATCCTGTAGTGACAAGTTCGGCGTCTAGGTATGCAAAAAGCACATAACCGCTTCCATATAAAATGCTTCCCACTTTAAGGAAGGTTAAAAAAACAGAAAGCGAACTTATTTTTTCTAGTATTTCCGAAGAAACAAAAAAGAATAGAAATGGAGCTAATGAGTTTGAAGTCCTATTTTGTAGTTTAGATTTTAGTAAAAAGTATACCATCCCTAAGACACCCCCCAGCAGCATAGCGAGTACTTCGTGAACCCCTAACAAGCTCGCTGTTACAATAAGGACTCCTAGTATAGCAAGCTCCCAGCTTTTAATGGCTTTTTTTCCTAGTTTTAAAATAGCAGAAGCTATGATGGCCAGAACAGCGGGTTGAATTCCTTTTATGAATGGCTGTACCTCTGGCATAGTTCCATAAGAAACGTATAGATATGCGAGAATTCCTGTGATAAATACCGCAGGAAAAATGAAACTGATTCCTGCTATAAAAAGGCCTTTTTTACCCGCGCGTTCATGCCCACAATGCATCGTCATTTCTGTGCTGTTTGGTCCAGGAATGAGGTTGGTGCCCCCAATAAGGTCCAAGTAGTGGTCTCGTGTCATCCAGTTACGTTTGGTGACAACTTCATCTTCCATCATGGCAATATGCGCCGCAGGACCTCCAAATGCAAAGAGACCGAGTTTAAAAAAAACGGCAGCTACTTCTTTTAATTTTTGACCTTGAGACATACTTTAGAAATAATAATAAAGCCCCATAATTCAAATGAATAGATGGGGCTTTAGGTGTCGTTTTGAATGCAAATTACTCTTTTTTATAACTCGTGTAATACTCATCCATTAAGTTCATGATACTGGTAACCAAATCTTTTGTTTCTAGTAAGATGTTGAAATATAAAGAAGTGTTTTTTGGACTTTCTTCTTCGGTTCTTGTTCTATCAATTTGTTTTGTAATTTTATCAGAAATAAGGGTGTTGATTTCTTCTTTTTTAGAAAGCACATAGCTAATTCTTTCGAACTTACGACTATTAAACACTTCTTCTATCTCGGTTAGTAGCGCTTCTAAAGAATCATCAATTTCTTGAAGGTCTTTTATTTGATTGAATTTTAACTTTCTGTGATTGTTGTTAATATGCTTATAACTTTTCTTAGAGATAAAGTCTAAGGATTGTGTCATGTCTGTTAAGTAAGCCAATATTGTGATGTAGAAACTACTTCCACGTACACTAGTTTCATCTAAGTTTTTGATTAAGTAAAAAATGTTGTCTCTTAAATCTTCAACTTCTTGATCTAGTTTTTCAATCCCTTTTCTACTTTTCTTTAGTTTGTTACCGTCTTCTTTGGCAAGACCTTTTAGTACGTCTGTATAGATTTTGTTCGTTCTAGACACTACATTAGAGATATTGTCTGCACTCTCTGAAATGATTCCTTGAACGGTACTGCTTTCAGATTTCTTCAAGCTTTTAGGATCTACCGTTGTGTTGTTTTTTTTCTTGTGAGAAAGGTAGTTTCTTACCAATAAAATGATAGTGATTAGTAATAATATAGGAATCATTACTGCTTTATTCCAACTAATTAAGAACACGACGGTACCTGCAGCAACTAAAGCGCCAAATGCAGTGAAGAACCATCCCCCAATAACATTTAACACACCTGCTACACGGTATACAGCACTTTCTCTACCCCAAGCTCTATCGGCAAGAGAGGTACCCATAGCCACCATAAATGTCACATAGGTTGTAGAGAGTGGCAATTTCATAGATGTTGCAATAGAAATTAATACACCGGCTACCATTAAATTTACAGAGGCTCTAATCATATCAAATGCAGGCGCATCAATACTTTGGTCTTTGGTAAGATGTTTTGTGTCTGGTTTTGCAAAACTTGCATTTATTTTCTCCTGGGTTGCTTTAGGGATAACTCCACTAAAAGTATTTGATAGCCAAGAAGTCCCTTTTACAATCCCTCTAGAAAGCATATTGGGTTGAAATTTCTCATGTGTATCATTTTGACGTGATAAGCTTAATTCAGTCTCGGCAACAGTTTTGGCTTTTTTAGAGAACCATAACGTTGCTACCATAATCCCACCAGCAATAAATAATAAGAAAGGTTCGGCAGGCATTTTCTTGTCTAATATTTCCATCGTAAACTCTGTTGCCGGAATACCAGATCCAGACCAAGCTTCATAAGAATGGTATGCAGCCATTGGAACACCAATAAAGTTTACCAAATCATTTCCAGAGAAAGCAAGTGCTAAACCAAAAGTACCTACAGCAATAACAACAAGAAGGATGCTTTTCTTCGTTATTTTTTGAAATGCATATGAGAATAGTGTAAAAAACACAAAACTCCCTGCCATTACCAGGTATTCATTTCCTTCAAGATATCCTTTTAAATCTTTATAAAATGGAGATCCTTTAAGGCCTTTCATGAAAATAAAATACATAATCGCAGCCAAAGCAACACCTCCAAAGATGGCACCAAAATGCTTCATTCTTTGATCAAAATGAAACGTAAAAATCCTACGCGAAATCCATTGAACAAGAGCTCCAACACTAAAGGCTATCACAACAGACATTAAGATACCTCTAATGATTTCAAAGGCTTTCTGTGTATTAATATATTCTCCTAAATCTGATATGGAGGCTCCGTCTGTTCCACTTATTTTAATTAAAGAAATCACGATAGCAGCACCCAATAAATTAAATACAATAGACACTGTTGTTGACGTTGGTAAACCAAGTGTATTAAAGAAGTCTAGTAATAATATGTCTGTAATCATTACAGCCATAAAAATCATCATAATCTCATCAAAGGTAAACATGGCGGGGACAAAAATTCCTTTACGAGCCACTTCCATCATACCACTTGAGTAGACGGCTCCAATAAAAATACCTAGACTAGCAACAACCATAATCGTTCTTATGGGTATTGCTTTTGAACCAATGGCAGAGTTTAAGAAGTTAATGGCGTCATTACTAACTCCAACGACAATATCAGCTACCGCTAGAATTGTCAATGCTACTAACATTAATAAATAAATATTATCCATTATATATTCTGTTATCATGGTGCAAATGTCTCAATTTTGTCGAATCCATTTGTTACCAAATTGTTATTAAAAATGTAAATCGAATCCAGTCCTTACCATAATGAAGTCTTCATCACCGCCTTTAGTGCTGTAACTAACATCTGCTTGTACTTTTAATTTGTGTCCTACAACATACTTAGAAACCCCAAGAGTGTATTGATCTTGAGGATCTCTGCCGGTACTATCTTCAAAGTCTACTGTTGTAAAACGGCCGGTCATTTCAATGTTATTTTTTAATAAATAACTCAATTGCATGTTTAAAGCATTTCCTACACGTACAATATATCCAGCCTCTGTTCTATCTGCATTGACAGCAACTGGTGCCTCTGCATCACGCAAAGCGTATTCTCCCATAAAGGCAATTCCTTTATACTTAAACATGGCATCTGCAAAAAAGGTAGTGATGTCTGTCTCATATAAAGAACCATCATCTAGTAACATGTAGCTTCCTAAATTACTTCTAGTTTTTACTGCATCCATATTATAGTCATAGGTAAGACCTAGCATTAATTTTGGTGTTTTTTCCCGTTTTAAATCTCCTTGAGTGTAATCACCCTTAGATTCAAAAAATCCAAAAGGTAAAAACTCTAAACGACCTGTATACTGAAGTCCACCTTCGTTTCCTTGGGTGATATTTCTCCCTTCACCTTGAGAAAGTGCAATCTTTTCACGAATTATAAAATCTCCTCCAAGGGTAGCGTGGTGTCGAAGTTGCATTCCTATATCACGGTCAATATTAAAATTGCTGTTTAATAAAGAACGGTTTATTAATTGCAGGTTTGCAGATGATACAACACGTTCTACGTTACCGGGTAATTTTGTTTGACCGGCCCAAAGCACAAAATTCTGGTAGAAATTCCATTTTAATACAGCATCCAGAATAATACGAGGAGTATTTCGGTTATAAACACTAGCTCCAGAAACATCTCGATTTGAAAGTCCAAGCTCAATTTTGTATTTAAGTTTCGGTGTATATGCAAAACCGCTAAACTTTAGACGGGCTCTTCTAATCGAAAAATTTTGTTCTGGTTTTCCATATTGGTCACCATCATGTCTCCATAAGGTGTTAAATCTAAATTGAATACGAGGGGCGAACTTTACGCTAAAAGAACTGTCCTTTGCTACAAAGTTGATCATGCCTTTGCCAAATTTACTGTCACTTATAGTTTGTGCATTCGTTGTATAGCAAAAAGAGCATACTGCTACAATGAGTAGGTAACGTAGTTTCATTATGAAAATCAAATTTTAGTTTTTGTCTGCTGCAAAAGTCTAAAATGTATGTTTATCTAATGTTAACTGAAGATTAACTTTCTTTTGTTTTTGAATGCTATAATAACAAAAAAAAAGAGGGCCGTCTTAAAAAGACAGCCCAAACGCAAAAATCTAGCCGACAAAAACTAAACGATTTTCTGGCGTTATGTAAGCAAAGTACGGACATCAATGTACCTTTTGAGAAACCATAGTATTACTAAATTATTAAAAATGAAGTGTGTTAAATTTAAAACACAACTATTTGATTTTTAGCTTACTAAGAGGTTAATGTAAATTTAATGTTACCAAAAGGTTGTGTAAGAGTAAATTTTACAATAACTTTATGTTATTATTAATCCTATTACCTCAAATTATGAAAAAGACAATGTTGTTACTCGCAGTGGTGCTA
>JBNMOX010000089.1:0-6116 GCA_051275835.1 Patiriisocius sp. | reverse complement strand
GCGTTTCTATGAAGCTGGAGTAAAAAATTTAGGAGTTATACACCGAGGTTTTTCTACCTACGAAAAAAACACTTATCGTAACAATCCAGAGTGGCAAATACCTATTGATTTGCAAAATAGATTTCCAGATCTACCTCTTATATTAGATCCATCGCACATTGCGGGAAGAAGAGATCTTATTTTTGATTTATGCCAAACAGGATTAGATCTAAATTATGATGGCCTTATGATAGAAACCCATTATGATCCAGACAATGCTTGGAGTGATGCCAAACAACAAATCACACCAGCTACCTTGGAACAGATGACGGTAGATTTGCGCATTCGTTTACAAGAAGGTGATGCCGTAGAGTTTAAAAATAAATTAAACACGTTACGCACCAAAATCGATGTTTTAGACCATCAATTGGTTGAGAATTTAGGCAAGCGTATGCGTATTGCAGATGAAATAGGGGGGCTTAAGAAATCAAATAATGTCGCCATTTTACAGACCAAACGTTGGAATGAGATTTTGGGTAAAATGATTCTAGAAGGCGAGGAATATAAATTAAGTGAAGAATTTATATTGAAAATTTATAAAGCGATTCACCAAGAATCTATCAATCACCAGAAAAAGATTATAAATCCATAGTATAGCGTATGGTATATATCTCAATTTTTTCTCAACTTTACAATTCATGAAAGGAGTTGTTTATAAATCTACAGGAAGTTGGTATACCGTAAAGGCTACCGATGGTACCTTTTATGAATGTAAAATAAAAGGGAAGTTTAGAATAGAGGGTATTAAGAGTACCAATCCCGTAGCGGCGGGAGATCATGTGGTGTTTGAAGTAGAGACTAATGGTGATGAAACCATAGGTATTATTAACAAGATAGCCCCGCGTGATAACTATATCATTCGTAAATCTGTTAATCTTTCTAAGCAAACACATATCATTGCTGCCAATGTAGATATTGCCTTTTTGTTAGTGACCCTGAACAACCCACCTACCTTTACTTCATTTATAGATCGTTTTTTGGTGACGGCAGAGGCTTATCACATTAAAGCGGTGCTTTTATTTAATAAAATAGACACGTATAATGAAGAGGAAACCCTAGAAATTAAATACCTAGCAGGGTTGTACCGCGGTATTGGGTATGAGTGTGTTGGTATTTCTGCAACTACTGGTAAAAATATTGACAAGGTGAAAGCCATGATGAGAGATAAGGTTTCTATGTTTTCTGGTCATAGTGGGGTTGGAAAATCAACCCTAGTAAATGCGCTCGAATCCACATTGATGCTAAAAACTTCTGAAATTTCCACCCAACATCGACAAGGGCAACACACCACGACTTTTGCCGAAATGTATGACCTTTCCTTTGGGGCACAAATTATCGACACGCCAGGGATTAAAGGTTTTGGTATTGTTGAGGTAGAGAAAGAAGAATTGGGGGATTATTTTCCAGAGTTTTTTGAATTAAAAGAACACTGTAAATTCAATAACTGTTTACACAAAGAAGAACCTAAATGTGCTGTAAAAGTGGCCTTAGATAATGATGAGCTTTCCTGGTCTCGTTATAAGAGCTATTTACAAATCTTAGAAGGCGAACAAGAACATTTTAGAAAGGATATTTATAATACAAAAGAATAGTTTTAGAAATGTTTATGTTACAGCTTCAAGCTACACTTGGACGGAAATATTAGTAATCATACTACATTAGTTTATGAGGTTAGTAATACAAAGAGTAAAAGAAGCTTCGGTTACAATTGAAGGTTCAAGAATTTCAGAAATACAAAAAGGCTTCCTTATTTTAGTAGGTATTGAAGCAGCCGATACGCAAGATGATATTGATTGGTTGGTTGCAAAAGTTACTAAGCTGCGAGTGTTTTCAGATTCTGAAGATGCCATGAATTTATCGCTTCAAGACATCGATGGAGACGTACTTGTCGTAAGTCAGTTTACCTTACATGCAAGCATCAAAAAAGGAAATCGCCCTTCATTTCTAAAGGCTGCTAGGCCTGATATTGCGATTCCTTTATACGAAGCATTTGTGGGTAGTCTAGAAATTATTTTAGAAAAAAAAATACAAACAGGAACGTTTGGAGCAATGATGGACGTCGGGTTAATTAATGATGGGCCCGTTACCATACTCCTAGATTCAAAGCACAAAGAATAACGTTATACAACCTTAATTTAGATACATTGACCCTGAATATTTTATGAAAAATTATTTTACACTTATTTTCTTTTTTTGTGCTATTATTGGGCATGCTCAATATGCAGTAGATGGAATCCCAGAAAGTTTAACAAAAGATGCTAATGCTGTGATTAGATATCAAGAAACTACCATTACACTTAATGATTTTGATAGTATGACTACCTATACCAAAATGGTAGTAACAGTGTTAAATAGAGATGGTATGGTTGCAGTGTCTCCAGTTGCTTTTTATGATGAAGATTCTTCTATAAAGGAAATAAAAGCCTTTGTATATGATAGTGACGGGAAACAAATTAAAAAATTCAAGAAAAAAGATTTTACAGATATGAGTGCTTCAGGAGGTGATTTATATTCTGATGATAGGATGATGAGTATGGATTATATTCCGGCAAGAGTTCCTTATACTTTAGAATTTATTTCAGAAACGAAGAGTAAATCCACAGCCTTTTTGCCATTGTGGAATCCATCTCCAATTTATGGAGTAAGTACCCAGAAATCTGTCTATAAAATCATCAATGAAAAAGAGGTGCCTTTGCTTTCCAAAAAATATAATCTAGAGCAATTTAACGCAACGATTAAAGAAAGACCTGCTTTGTATACATATGAAATTGAGAATGTCCCTGCTGTTTCTAGAGAATATTTAAGTCCCCATTACACAGAATTTACACCAGTAGTCAAAATTGCATTAAAAAAGTTTAGACTCTTCGGACAGTATGTTTCTGTATCTTCTTGGGAAGATTTTGGAAACTGGCAAAATGAATATTTGTTAAAAGATATTGATGAGCTTCCTAAAGAGACGATTGCAAAAATAGAATCATTGGTAGCTGGCGTTGATGATTTAAAAGAGAAGACACGTATTATTTATGAATACATGCAGAATAAAACGAGATACATTAGTGTGCAAGTTGGTATTGGAGGTTGGAAACCGACCCCTGCAAAAGAAATTGACAAGCTAGGTTATGGAGATTGTAAAGCGTTGTTGAAATCTCAAGGTATAGACAGCTATTATACTATAGTGAATTCTGGATCGTCTGGGCTGGATATAGATGAAGAGTTTGTCGCAATTCAAGGAAATCACGTTATTTTAACCGTACCCTTGGTAGACGAGAATCTTTTTTTAGAATGTACAAGTCAGCGTATACCGTTTAATTATATAGGAGACTTCACAGATGATAGAAAAGTATTAATGATTAAAGAGACGGGGGGAGTTATTGAGAAAACCCCTTCATATGCTACCGAAGAAAATACGCAAAAACTAGAAGCTCAATTAATATTAAAAGCGGATCAGAGTATTAGCGGAAAACTTAATGAAGTATCACAGGGAGTGCTCTATGGAGATAAGTATGAATTGGAAACTAAAGAGGAAAAAATAGTTGTTAAATACTATAAAGAACTTTGGTCCCATCTTAATAATTTGGATGTAGCTGAAACCTTTTTTGTAAATGATAAAAGAAACATTGTTTTTTCAGAAAAAATAACCTTTGACGCAGCAAATTATACTTCTCAGGCCGGGGATAGATTGTTGTTTGTTCCAAATATTTTTAATAGGTTAAATTATATTCCAAGCCCAAAAAAAGAACGTTTACAAGGGGTTGAGTTAAGAAGAGGAAAAACCTATTCAGATGTTATTCAGATTACATTGCCAGAGGGCTATGATGTAGAAGCTGTTTTTGATCCTATCAGTATTACTACAGAATTTGGAACGTATTTGGCAAAGATTGATGTTTTAAATAGTTCAAAAATAACCTATACAAGGGATTTTGTATTAAATAATGGGGTGTATGAAAAAGAGAAATATGTTGATTTTGTAGCTTTTGTTAATGCAATAACAAAGGCAGATGTAAGTAAAATTGTATTGGTTAAAAATAAATAATGAAGATAGTATACGTGGTTGTGATGTTGCTAGGTTTTTTAACCTTAGCTCAAGATGTAAAATTTGGTGAGGTTTCTATTCAGGAGCTCAAAGAAGCACGTGATGCTGTTTTTCCTGAAGCAAATGCAAAAGTAATTTATAGAGAAATTGATTTTAAATTTGGAGAGGTTTTATATGTTTTTGAACGTATTAAAATTTACAATAGAGAAGGTTTTAAACATGCCAAATGGGATATTGATTTTGATGATGTAGAATCATTAAAAGCATATACCCATAATCTAGAAGGAGGTCAAATTGTTTCCACAAAAGTATCTAAGGAAAGTATTTTTAAGGAAGATATAGGCGATGGGTATGAGGTTAGTAAAATATCTTTTCCAAATGTAAAAGTAGGCTCTGTTTTGGAACTTAAATACAAAGTTCGTGGATTGGATTTACGCTCTTTAAATACCCAAGCAACGATCCCTATTAAGGATATTTTTATCATATTAAAGAATCCATTTTCTTATGAGCTTAAGATTACCGAAAACCCACTAAGCAAAGTCAACCTTAATGTAATTCAAAAACCATTCGAATTACGCTATACAGGTAAAAACATAAAAGCAATGAAAGAGGAAAAGTTCATTGCTAGTAATAGTACCTATTTAGGTAAAATATATATTGAGCAAGTAACTAGTAAGGGTAAAAATAAATTGGACGACTGGAAGGATGTTACTAAAGTTTATAATAAATGGGAAGGGTTTGGGCAGGAGCTCAAGAAAAGCAATTATTTCAAAGATGACTTAGAAGTTGTTTTATCTGGAAAATCGGATGCATTGGAGAAAGCAAAAGCTATTTACTTTTTCTTACAAGATAGAATGCAGTGGAGCTTTTTTTATGCGCCGGGAAGTGAAAGTGTGCGCAAAGCTTATAAGGACAAAACGGGAAGTGTTGGGGATATCAATTTAATTTTAACGGCGATGCTAAGAAAAGCTGGACTAGAAGCAAATCCTGTATTAATAGCATCTTTACGAAGGGGGTATGTTCTTTTTCCAACGGTACGTGGATTTAATAATACGATAGCCGCTCTAGAACTTGATGGCAAAACATATTTGTTGGACGCATCAACTAAGTATTCGAATTTTGGAGAAATTAGAAATTCGTTTATTAATGGTAATGGCCTTATTGTATATGAAGATGATAATTATAAGCTTATTCCAACAGCTCCTGCTAGGGTATCAAAAATAATAACCCTTGTGAGTGCGAGTTTAGATCTAGGGACATTAACAGCGACAGGTGATGTAAAAAGTAGGTTGTCAAACTATGCGGCTTATGAATTTAGAAATGATTTTGTTGCAAAAAATACAAATGCTTACAGTGATTTCTTAAAGGAAGAGCATCCTAGAATGATACCAACCGAAATAGAGATTAAAGAACTCTATTTTGGAAAAAAGCCTATTACGTTATCGTATAATTTCTTGTATAAAGATTGCATGGAAGTGCTGGGAGATAAAATTTATTTAGAGCCACTATTGTTTTTTGGAATTACCGAAAACAATTTTAACGAAACAGAAAGGGTATATCCCATAGATTTTAGATTTCCGGTATCAAAGACCTATACTTTAAATATAAGCTTGCCAGATGGATATACCGTAGAAGACCTACCCGAATCTAAAAACATTACAATTCAAGATGGTGTTGGTTCTTTTAAATTTAATAACACTGTTATTGGAAATAAACTACAGATTTCTTTACAAGTGGATATTAATAATGCACTTGTAAATGCAAGTTATTATGAGGGGTTTAAAACATTGTTTACGGAATATTTAAAGGTATCTCAATCAAAAATTGTATTGTCTAAATAATGAAAACTCATATTTTTTATATTTTTATTTTCTGCTGTTCTTTTACATTGTTAAATGCGCAAGAGTATGTTTTTGGAAAAGTTGGAACCGCTATTCTAGAAGAGACACAAGATAGTGTCTTTAAGGATGCGCCAGCAAAGGTTGTCTATAGGCGTATTGTACTTAATTACGGAAAAGAGTTAGAGATACATGAGCGTATCAAG
>JBNMOX010000088.1:0-6150 GCA_051275835.1 Patiriisocius sp. | reverse complement strand
TGAATTGTTGGAGTTTTTTTGAACTTCCAGGTTCTTCTTTTTCAAATGTCTCACAAATTTTTTCTAAGGTGTCTTCAATGGTTATAAAATCATTTTCACCAAAGTAGACACTGTATGCGGGGCTTAGTTTTTTGAGTGTATAGAAATCTGATACTTTCTTTCCAAAATCATTAAAGAATTTTTCAAAAACATCTGGCATCCAATACCAAGAAGGGCCCATGTCAAATGTAAATCCATCTTTAGTGAACTGTCTTGCGCGTCCTCCTATGGTTTCGTTTTTTTAAAAAATAGTTACGGTATGACCATCTTTTGCTAGGTAAGCAGCAGCAGAGAGTGAGGAGAAGCCGGAGCCAATTATTGTAATTTCTTTAGGTGTCATTTTTGTTCAACAAACATAGCTTATATTTAAACAAAATAATAGTTAAAGGTTTCTAAAAATTAGTCAATTAGCGTTTTCATTTTTTCTTGGAAGCTTTTTATACTATTAAAACCCTCTATGTTTGCATGTGTTTTTTCTTTTTGAACCTCATTGAACTTTTGGCCCAATATCCAAAGTGGGACTTTCCTCTCTTGACAGACAACTTTTTGATAAGAATCTAAATATTCTTTTATCTTATCGGTGTCTGGTTTTATAGTAAAGTATGTTAAGAAAATTATTTTTTCATCTTTATAAAAAAGTTTGGGTAAGCTTTCTAAAGGTATATTTGGACCTAAATAGATCGTCTTGATTCCAGATTTTTCTAATTGAAAATTTGCGTATAGTAAGCCAATGTCATGAATTTCTTCATAAGGAAGAAATAAGCAAACTTTGGTTTTGCTTTGATATTTAGAATTTTTGGTAGTATAGAGGTCTATGTGGGCAATGGTCTTTCTCTTAATAAGCTCTGATGCAAAACGCTCATGAGAAACATCAATAGTTCCTAGATGCCATAGCATACCAATTTCTTGGAGGAATGGTATAAATACAGATTCGAAAATTTCTTCAAAAGTCTTCGTCTCTAGAAGATTCGTGTAAATTTGATTGAATTGATCTGTATTAAAATGAAGCATTGCTGCTTTAATATTGTTGATGGCATAATGCTCTTTATGTGCTATCGCATTCTGAAGAATTATTTCTTTTATTTGGGTAGCATTAAATCCAGCTATTTTGGAAATTTTCACACCATTATTATAAATAAAAGTAACGTCTAGTAGTTTCTTAAGATTCTCAAGATTATACTGTCTAATATTTGTTTCTGTTCTTTCTGGAACCAAGAGCCCATATCGTTTTTCCCAAATACGGATAGTGTGCGCTTTCACACCGCTCAAATTTTCTAAATCCTTAATACTAAAATGTGTTTTCACACCCATTATTCTTTTCAATCAAATTATATTCAAAATTACAATAAAAATGCTTAATTTTTTTTGCTATGGACCAATATTCTTAGCTTTTTAAGAAAATTTTAAATAATAATGTTTTTGGTTTTCATGAGATAAAAAAAGTCATCTTGGATAAGATGACTTAGTACCCGGAATGGGACTTGAACCCACACGCAACAAGTGCACACGGCCCTCAACCGTGCCTGTCTACCAATTCCAGCACCCGGGTATTTATCTATATATGTTGAAGTATATAGAAACAAAAAAAGTTAAACCAAGAGGCTTAACTTTTAAGTGACCAGTCTGGGGCTCGAACCCAGGACCACCTCCTTAAAAGGGAGGTGCTCTACCAACTGAGCTAACTGGTCATAATGTCAAAATTATTTTTGTGCTTTACAAACACAAAATGTTTTGCTAAGCGGATGCAAATATACTATCAATATATTTATCTTTCAAAGCATTTTAAAATAAATTTAAACTTTATTTGTAAACCCTTAAATTACAATTAAAAACGAATAATATTTTTTATGAAAATAGTGCTTTTAGGATATATGGGTTGCGGTAAAACTGCTATTGGAAAAAAACTTTCAAAGACTCTAAAATTTCCTTTCATAGATTTAGATGCTGCTATTGAAGCAGATGAAAATATGCTAATTACCAAATTGTTTGAAACAAAAGGAGAGATTTTTTTTAGAAAAAAAGAAAATATCTTGCTTAAGGCCTTTTTAGAAAACCAACAGGATACAGTTTTGGCTTTAGGAGGGGGTACTCCTTGCTACGGAAATGTGATGCAGCTGCTAGCGCAGGCTGATGATGTTTTCCCAATATACCTTTCTGCTACAGCACATACATTAACAGAACGACTATTTCTTGAAAAAGAATCAAGGCCAATGATTGCTCATATTTCAGATAAAGAAATATTAAACGATTTTATACGAAAACACCTGTTTGAGCGTAATTTTTATTATAATCAAGCTCCCTGTAAAGTAAAGGTTGATGAAAAGTCTATAGAAGAAATAGTAAAAGAAATAGTAGCATTGTTATTCTAAGACAGCACGATCATTGCCAGGTTCAAAAATAACGGCAACATTTTCATTAATGGAGGTAGACAAAGAAATGCCTTTATAATCTGCCTTGATAGGATATTTTTTATGGTTTCTATCTACCAATACTGCTGTTTTAAACTGTTTTAAAGGTGCATCCAGAAAATGTTTTACAGCATAGATTAAGGTGGTTCCAGAATGTAATACATCGTCTACCAATAATAATGATTTGTTTTGGTAAGCTTCTGGTTTTAATGATGTGCTAATAGACGCTATGGGGTTTTTCTTGTCTATGCGCACCTGGCAGAGTGTTACTTTTATTGGAGAAATTTTCTCTACCGCAGTTTTTAATTTTTTGGCAAAAGTGTATCCATTTTCTTTAATACCAGCAATGATTACTTCCTCTTCGGAAATGTTAGCTTCATAAATTTGATAGGCTATACGCTTTAGTTTGTGCGCTATTTCTTTTTTGTTAAGGATTACGGTTTCTTTAGTTGCCATGTAAAACGTTATATAATATTGGTTTCCAAAGATAGTAAAAGATGTTTTGGTTTATTCTTCTTCTCCAGTATAGTCATCGATATCTCTTCTATCTTTTTTCGTAGGTCTTCCAATTCCTTTTTTTCGATAATATGATTTAGAATATTTTAAAAGCTCTTGATGCTCAAAAGCTTCTTTTGGTGTGGTGTCTTTTCTATACATGTCAACAAGTTTGGCGCCTAATCTGCTTTTTGGAAGATCTAAAACCTGAAGGGTATACTTGATTTGATTTCTTCTAACTGTAACATGTTCCCCTGGATAGACGTCTCTTGAGGGCTTGACGGCGGCATCGTTAATGCGTACGGCTCCCTTTTTACAGGCTTGTGTTGCAATGCTTCTTGATTTGTAGTAGCGTATGCACCATAAATATTTATCAACCCTCATACATTTTTACTTAAATTGTGCGTTAAAGAATACAACAAAAATAACTGAAAATTGTATCTTGCACCCCTAAAATATAAGACTGTGAAAAATTTTAAATTTCTATTACCTATTGTTGCTTTAGTTTTTCTTTTTATTGCATCGTGTAATGATGATGATGATGTAGAGGATAACTTCATTCCAGCCCGTGATAGAGCCGAAGAAAATATTGACTCAACACTCGAAGTTGAGCGTTATTTGAATACTCATTTTTATAACTATGAAGAGTTTCAAAGTCCGCCAGCTGGATTTGATTTTAAAATTAAGTTTGATACTATTTCTGGTGCTAATATTGATAAAATTGCATTAATAAATCAAGTAGACTCTAAAATGGTACAAGATAGAGTCGATGATGATGTTCAGTATAAGTTATATTATTTGAAAGTAATTGACGGAGATGGAGAGCAGCCTAGTTTCCCTGATATCGCTAGGATTAATTATGAAGGAACCTATCTTGTAGATGAAGATGGTCAAAATGGAAATAAATTATTTGATAGTTCTGTAACACCAGTACAGTTTGATTTAACCTTGATTGTAAATGGATTACAAGATGCTGTTATTGAGTTTAAAGCTGCTACTAGTTTTACTACGAATCCTGATGGAACAGTAGCTTATGAAGGCTATGGTGTAGGTGCGGTATTTATGCAAAGTGGATTGGGGTACTATGTAAACCCTCCGCCAACCTCTGCAGTCCCTATTCCTGTATATTCACAACTTATTTTTACCTTTCAATTATTTGAAACAGAAATTGGTGACCAAGATAACGATGGTGTTGTTTCTGTGACGGAAGATGTCAATGGAAATGGTTTGGAAGAAGATGATGATACCGATGGAGATGGCATTCCTAATTACTTAGACGGAGATGATGATGGAGACAGAAGACCGACACCAGATGAAATTGAAATAGACGAAGATGGAAATGTTACTTTTCCTGATGGGAATGGAGATGGACTTGTAGATTATTTAGATCCAGAAAATTAATCTTCTTTTCTGAAATATTAGTATTAAAAAGCCCCTTTAAGAATTTCTTAAAGGGGCTTTTTAATACTGTAATGATTATGCTTATTTTCTTCCAACAACCTTTACTGCTGCTTTTATAATGGCAGCAGCATTTAAGCCGTATTTTTCCATTAACTGATCTGGAGTTCCAGATTCCCCAAAAGTATCTTGTGTGGCTACAAATTCTTGCGGTACAGGATGATTTTCTGCTAATATTCTAGAAACACTTTCTCCTAAGCCTCCTAAGTAGTTGTGTTCTTCTGCAGTAACGACACAGCCTGTTCTAGCAGCGCTTTTTAAAATTGCCTTAGCATCAAGTGGTTTGATGGTATGAATGTTTATAACCGCGGCGCTAATGCCTTGTTCTTTTAATGTTTTACAAGCCTCTAATGCTTCCCATGCTAGATGCCCAGTTGCTACGATGGTAACGTCGGTTCCTTCTTGTAAATGCACTGCTTCGCCAATAGTAAACGTGCCATTTTCTGAAGTAAAATTAGCTACTTTAGGTCTTCCAAAACGTAAGTATACTGGTCCGTCATAGTTAGCAATAGCGATAGTGGCTGCTTTGGTTTGGTTGTAGTCACAGGTGTTTATTACGGTCATGCCAGGAAGCATTTTCATCAAACCGATGTCTTCTAGTATTTGGTGTGTAGCACCATCTTCTCCTAGCGTAACTCCAGCATGAGAAGCGCAAATTTTTACATTTTTACCACTGTAGGCTATGCTTTGGCGTATTTGATCATATACGCGTCCTGTAGAGAAATTTGCAAAAGTACCAGTAAAGGGTATTTTACCTCCAATAGTCATGCCGGCTGCCATACCCATCATATTAGCTTCGGCGATTCCTACTTGAAAAAAGCGTTCTGGATGATTGGCTTTAAAAGCATCCATTTTTAAAGAACCTGTTAAGTCTGCACAAAGTGCTACTACGTTCTCATTGGTTTTTCCTAGTTCGGTAAGACCCGCTCCAAAACCAGATCGTGTGTCTTTTTTTCCTGTGTCAATGTATGTTTTCATAATATTTGGTAGTAGCTTATTAATAATCTCCTAAGGTTTCTGGGTTTTGAGCCAGTGCTGAAGCTAGTTGCTCATCATTGGGCGCTTTTCCATGCCAAGCATGTGTGTGCATCATAAAATCCACACCATTACCCATTACGGTCTGTAATAAAACACAAATTGGTTTTCCGTGCCCAGTTTTTACTTTTGCTTCCTGCATGCCATCAAGAATAGCTTGCATATCATTTCCTTTTTCAACAGTGACAACGTCCCAGCCAAAAGCTTCAAATTTACCTCGTACATTTCCTAATGGTAATACGGTATCTGTAGAACCATCAATTTGTTGTCCGTTTAAGTCAATAGAAACAATCAAGTTGTCAACCTTGTTTCCAGCAGCATACATAATAGCTTCCCAGTTTTGACCTTCTTGTAATTCACCATCTCCACATAAAGCGTAAATAAGATGGGTGTCCTTGTTTAATTTTTTTGTTGCCGCAGCGCCAATTGCTGCTGAAATTCCCTGTCCTAAAGATCCAGACGCTATGCGTATACCAGGTAAGCCTTCATGTGTAGTAGGGTGACCTTGTAATCTTGAATTAAGGAGTCTAAACGTGTTTAATTCTGCAACTGGAAAGTATCCAGAACGTGCTAATACACTATAAAAAACAGGAGAAATATGACCGTTTGATAGAAAGAAAATATCCTCTTCACTTCCGTTCATGTCAAATCCTTCTTTCCGTTGCATCACTTCTTGATACAGTGCAACAAGAAATTCTGCACAGCCTAAAGAGCC
>JBNMOX010000087.1:0-6158 GCA_051275835.1 Patiriisocius sp. | reverse complement strand
GTTGCTACATACCAGGGATGGACGGTTGTGGATAATAAGAAATAGACAGAAACTGCCAAAAGCAATCCTGTAATGAGTTGTTGTGTCGTGTGATTTTTTCTGAAAAATGAAAGCATCACAATACTAGCTATTATAATCAAGGGCAGGATTTTGCCCACTGTACCAATAATATTCCATCCCACAGTTTGAAAACCAATCCACCGAATAATATAATATACACTTGCATTAAATTCGAAGTTTTGAAACCACAAACCAATAGTCGCTGTAAAGTTGGAGATAAAGCTTGTAGATAGAAAAGGGGCAAAAGTAATGGCTATAGTTCCCAGAAGTAGCCAATAGAATTTTTTCAATTTCCAAAATCCCTTGGTGAAGAGTCCGTCGGGTGCTAGGTGTTTAAAAAAGAGAGGTAATAATAATAAAGGCAGTAATTTCACTGAGACAGAAATACCTAGCAATATGGCTGCCCAAAACCACTTGCCTTTGTGCAGTAAATACAAGGCCCACACTACAAAAAGGAGCATCACGCCTTCAAAGTGAAGATTGCCCGTAAGTTCAATAATAATAAAGGGATTTAAAAAATACCAAAAGATGTTTTTAGAAGGTAATTTAAGGTTCTCAAGTAGTTTTTTTCCGAAATATAAGATACCCAAATCGGCTACTAACATTAAAATACGCAATCCTATTACTGAGCCCAGAATTGAACTTTTAGAAAATAAAGCAACGATAGTAAAAAAGAGCTGATTTACAGGAGGATAATTGCTGTAATGACTTGCGTTTAAACTACCCATTCCTTCTATAAGGTTTTGGCTATCGTGTATTGTCAAGCTAAGCTTGTCGAATCCCAGATCATTAGATCCTATAAATTGCTCTGGTGTAAACAAATACGGATTTACACCTTGAATAAGAAGTCTTCCATCCCATAGAAACCGATAAAAATCTTGTGATAGATTAGGAATAGCTGGTAAGAATAAAAACCTACACAATACGCCAATCGCTGTCAATACCCAGAAATTGCATTTAGCGTGTTGGATGATTCTCCAAGCACAATAAAACAAACCACTCTGTAAAAAGAGTAGGTTTAAAAAATGACTTCGTTCTAAGAAATAAGCAAAAAGGATATACAGCGTTATACTCCCTAAAACAGGAATGAGTAGCTGTTTGTATGCTTTTAAATGCTTATTCACAGATATATTTTTAGCAATTCATGAACTTCGAATGCCCTCACCAATAATTTGTGCACTTTGCAGGCTTCAAATTATTAACTCTCCCAGAAGGAGAGTCATCTTCATTTATTTTTAAATTCGTCAATCTCCAATCAATCCTGCCACTCTGCAATAAATAAATTGGTGTCACGTCCACCACCGTTATTACGGTTGGAAGAAAAGGCCAAGTATTTTCCGTCATTACTAAATACAGGAAAGGCATCAAAAGTTTGTCCGTGGGTAACACGTTCTAAGTTTTTACCATCAAGATCTATAAGGTATAAGTTAAATGGAAAACCACGCTCCGCTTCATGATTGCTGCTAAATAGTATTTTGTTTCCGCTAGGATGAAAAAACGGACTCCAATTTGCATTCCCCAAATTGGTGAGTTGCTTTAGGTTACTTCCATCTGCATCACATATGTATAATTCCATATCAACAGGTTCTACCAAACCGTCTGCTAGTAAGTCTTTATATTTTTTTACTTCAGCCTTTGTTTTTGGTCTTGAAGAGCGGAAAATTAATTTCGTGCCATCTGGTGAGAAAAAAGCACCACCATCATAGCCTAGTTCGTTGGTAATCTGTTTTACATCGCTACCATCTATATTCATGGTGTATAATTCAAGATCTCCACTACGTGTTGAGGTGAATACTATTTTATCACCCATGGGAGATACTGTTGCTTCTGCATCATAGCCTGGTTCTGTTGTAAGTTGTGCTGTAATGTTTCCTTCTAAATCTGCTACAAAAATATCGAAGCTATCATATACTGGCCATACATAATTACCGTTTTTACGAAGCGGTACTTCTGGACAGTTTTCATCAACAAGATGTGTGCTTCCATAGACATAATGTTTGTTGTCTGGTAAGAAGTAAGCACAGGTAGTTCTTCCTTTTCCCGTTGAGATCATGGGTGGTTGTGTGTCCTTAAATGTTTCTTGGGCATTCATTAAGAACATTTGGTCACAGCCAACGCCCCATTCTTTATAATTAGATTGAAATACTAACTGTTTGTCATCAAAACTCCAATACGCTTCTGCATTATCGCCACCAAAGGTTACTTGGCGTATGTTTTTAAGATGTATTTCTTCTGGATATATGAGGGTGTCTTGGGTTGCTGGATCTAGTACTGTTTCTCGAATACCCCCGGTTACACTAAGTGCTTTAGCGGTTTTTGAAGTAGCTTCAGTAGTAGCAACTGTTTTCTCTTCGGTGTTGTTTTTGCAAGAAAGTAATAAACAAAAAATAGCAAGGGTCGTAATGCTTCTCATATTTCAGTAGTTTTGTGCAAAAATAAGAATATGCGTTTAGTTATTATAGGATTGATGATGCTCTTTGTGATTTCGTGTCAAGAAGCCCCTGGAAAAGGGGTTACTATGCAAGAAGATGTGGCTGTTTTGGCGGCAGATACCATGGGGGGAAGACAAACAGGAACCGAAGGGGAGTTACTCGCTGCAAAATACATTATAGAGCGCTTTGCGGCTATTGGCTTGACTCCAAAAGGAAGTGAAGGACAATACACCCAAACCTTTTCGTTTAAGGCAAGTGCAAATCCGCATGAGCAATCAGAATTCACCAACATACAAGAAGATGGCTCGGTAACGGGTACCAATGTTATTGGCTATATAGACAATAAGGCTGTCGCTACGGTTATTATTGGAGCGCATTATGATCATTTGGGTATGGGCGGTGATGGATCGCTGCACAGAGAAGAGCCAGCCGTTCATAACGGTGCAGATGATAATGCAAGTGGTGTCGCTATCTTATTGCGTCTTGCTGATCTATTAAAAAATCAATCTCCTTCTGTGACTCAAAACAATTATTTGTTTATGGGCTTCTCTGGAGAAGAAATGGGCTTGTTGGGGTCTAATTATTTTGTAAAAAATCCAACGATTGATACGAAGAAAGTAAGCTATATGATTAATATGGATATGGTAGGAAGGCTCAATGAAGAAAATACCGTAGCGGTTCATGGTGTAGGTACATCTGCGTTATTTAAACAGACCTTGTTTGCTAATAATGATCAAGGATTGACTATTAATGAACATGACAGTGGGATAGGACCTAGTGATCATACTTCATTCTATTTAGCAGATATCCCAGTGCTTCACTTTTTTACAGGACAGCATACCGATTATCACAAACCTAGCGATGATGCAGATAAGCTAAACTATGAAGGAATGGATAAAATTGCGGCATATATCCTAAACGTAGTTACAGATTTGGACGATGCAGGGCAATTAGTCTTTAGAAAAACCAAAAACGAAAGCGAAGAAGTACCTATGTTTAAAGTAGCACTGGGTGTTGTGCCAGATTATTTGTTTAATGGAGAAGGCATGCGTATCGATGGAATCAGCGAAGACAAGCCAGCACAAAAAGCAGGATTGCAGCGTGGTGATATTGTCGTGAAATTAGGCGATTTAGATACACCAGATATGATGAGTTACATGAAAGCCTTAGCTAGTTTTGAAGAAGGTAATACAACAACTGTAACTGTTAATAGAGACGGTGAGTTGATAGAGCGTGAAGTGACTTTTTAATAGCTAAAAAAAAAGACGCGTGTATAAAACAGTATTTGAAATTTCCAAAATGGACTGTCCTTCTGAGGAGAATCTTATCCGAATGAAATTGGACGGAATTTTAAGTATTGTGAATTTGGATTTTGATATTCCAAATCGGAAATTGACCGTGTTCCACACTGGAGAAATGGACCACATAGAAGCATCTGTCCTGGAACTGAATTTGGGTGGAACGAAGATGTCTACGGAGCAAACCGATCAAACTGATTTTAAAGAAAACACAAACCAGAAAAAACTACTTTGGTGTGTACTTGCCATAAATTTTGCATTTTTTATTATTGAAATGACTACAGGATTGATTTCAAAATCAATGGGACTTGTTGCCGATAGTTTGGATATGCTTGCCGATAGTTTTGTGTACGGAATTAGTTTGTTTGCTGTTGGAGGAACATTTATTAGGAAAAAACGAATTGCAAAAATTGCAGGGTATTTTCAAATCACATTAGCGATTATAGGATTTATAGAAGTTTTAAGGAGATTTTTTGGAGCGGAGGAAATTCCTGATTTTTCAACCATGATCATTGTTTCCATTTTTGCTCTTATTGCAAACGGACTTTGTCTCTATATTTTACAAAAATCAAAGAGCAAAAAAGAAGCGCATATGAAAGCAAGTATGATTTTCACATCAAACGATGTGATTATTAATGTAGGCGTTATCATCGCAGGAATTTTGGTGCATTGGTTGCGTTCTGGAACCCCCGATTTAATTATTGGAACCATCGTTTTTGTTTTGGTAATTCAAGGGGCGTCTCGGATATTGAAATTGAGCAAGTAATTGGAAACTGCCAATGAAAACTGAACAAGTATTTCCGGGATTGGGAAATTATTCTAAACCCGTGCTTTCTATACTTTACTTGTCAAGCTTTTAAAGAAAACAAAGCCAAAACCTATAAAGAGCATGAGGTGAAAAGGGAACAATCCAAAATCGCCTCCTTGGTCTCCTACAATAAAGGCAGAATACATACCAAAAGCAAAGTAGCACATTAAAATACCTTCAAAAATGACATTTACTGAAATGTTTTTTTTTAAGTATTTGTTGCCTTTCCATTTATCTTTTAGGGTGCTAATGTTGAATTTTGGGGTGCGTACAAATTCACTTTTTTTACCAATATGTCCCTCAATAACTGCAATGGTATTGTGCAGTGAAAAGCCCATGGCCACAGAGAAAAAAGTAAAGAACATCCCTATGTATTTTAGAAACTGTTTTATACCACCGCCATAGATGGATTTATACGTATGCCAGTAACAAATAAAGAAAATAAGCGTGCTTATCACAAAGAAACTCATCACAAAGAAATAGACTTTAAGATGCTCGTATTCGTTTTTAATGTACAGCATAGGAATACTCAAAATAGCCACTAAAAAGATGTTTAAAAACATGGTGCTATTTAGTAAATGAAGTAAACTGTGTATTTTGGTTTTTGCAGATACATTTTTACTTAACAAGACGCGTTTCGCCATTTTTTGAAAATTTTCTGCACCTCCTTTATTCCACCTAAATTGCTGTGAGCGCGCTGCACTTATTACAACAGGTAATTCGGCAGGAGTTTCTACTTCTTCTAAGTATTTAAATTTCCAGTTTTTAAGTTGTGCTCTATAACTAAGATCTAGATCTTCTGTTAGGGTGTCTCCCTCCCAGTTTCCAGCATCCAAAATACAGGTGCGCCTCCAAACACCTGCGGTTCCATTAAAGTTAATGAAATGTCCTTTACTGTTTCTTCCTACTTGTTCTAAGGTAAAGTGAGCGTCTAGTGCAAATGCTTGTACTTTGGTCAGTAAGGAGTAGTCTTTATTAATGTGCCCCCAGCGGGTTTGAACTACACCAATGTTTGAGTCTTTAAAATAAGGTATGGTACGTTTTAACCAATTGGTTTGTGGTAAAAAATCTGCATCAAAAATGACAATGTATTCTCCTTTTGCAACCTTTAAACCTTCTTTTAAGGCACCGGCTTTAAAACCAGATCTATCGGTACGTGTAATATGCTGTATGTCTAGTCCAGTAGCTTGTAATTTTTTGATTTGTGTTGCTGTTGTTGCTAATGACTCGTCTGTAGAATCATCCAGTACTTGTATTTCAAGTTTTTCTCTTGGGTATTCTAAGGTCGCAATGTTGTCTAGCAAGCGCTCCATGACATACATCTCATTATACACAGGGAGTTGGATCGTTACCAGAGGGATTTCTTCAGGATTTTCAAAATCAAAGGTCTCGCAATGGCCTGTTTTTTTCTTAGCGCTTAGGTAATTAAAGAGCAGGTTAAGTTGCGCCAAAGCATATAAAAATATGAGTAAAAGCGAAATAGAATAAATAACCATGACGATGGTTTCCAGTATCATTTTTGAAAAGAATATTTAAAAATCCAACTTAATATTTTGATTC